>JAFLUC010000049.1 GCA_022509005.1 Oscillospiraceae bacterium
CGTTTGTGAAGATTGTGTTCTTCTTTGTTGACTCAAGAGCGTTGAAGTTTGTCTTTGGCGAAGTACCCGGTGCAACACCGAAGAAGCCTGCCTCAGGGTTGATAGCATAAAGTCTGCCGTCCGGACCGATATTGAGCCATGCAATATCATCGCCTACTGTCCATACCTTGTAGCCCTGCTCCTGTAAATACTCCGGCGGAATAAGCATAGCGAGATTTGTCTTACCACATGCTGACGGGAATGCAGCACAGATATACTTAACCTCACCCTGCGGATTCTCAAGACCGAGGATAAGCATATGCTCAGCCATCCAGCCCTGGTTCTTACCGAGGTATGACGCAATTCTTAAAGCGAAGCACTTCTTGCCGAGAAGTACGTTACCGCCGTAAGCTGAGTTAACTGACATGATTGTGTTGTCCTGCGGGAACTGAACGATATATCTTTCCTCAGGATCAACATCCTTCTTAGCGTGGAGACACTTAACGAACTCTGCTTCAGGATCGTTGCCGAGCTGGTCAAGAACCTTCTGACCTATTCTTGTCATGATAGCCATGTTAAGAACAACGTAGATTGAGTCTGTAAGCTCGATACCAATCTTTGAGAACGGTGAACCAACCGGACCCATTGAATACGGGATTACATACATTGTTCTGCCTTCCATTGAACCTGTGTACAAAGCGTTGAGCTTAGCATACATCTTTGCCGGTTCCATCCAGTTGTTGATCGGACCTGCCTCGATCTCTGTCGGTGTACAAATAAATGTTCTGTCCTCAACACGCGCAACGTCGTTTGCAGCTGTTCTGTGATAGTAGCAGCCCGGAAGCTTTTCCTCATTGAGCTTAAGAAGCTCGCCTGTAGCTACAGCCTCAGCTCTGAGGGCTTCAAGCTGATCCTCTTCACCTGAGATCCAAACTACCTTTTCCGGCTTACACATAGCGACCATTTCGTCAATCCATGCAAGCACTGTCTTGTTTTCTGTCATGGTAAAATCCTCCTGTTTAAAAATTTATATAAACATATTTGCCTATGTTCAAATTCAATCTGAATAAAATCTACCTTGAACGAGATTATTATACCATATTTTTCACTATTTGAAAAGTAGTATTAAAAAAATTTAATATTTTTCGTGATTTAAATCTAATTTTAAATGGTATTATTCCCTCAGTTTAAATCAAAATGCACAAACGTAATATTATGTTTTATTCGGGTTTACCTGCAATCTCATCGTATTCCGACTGCTCCTCTATGGTTGCTTCACGCTGCTTTTCATAGATATAAACATGGATTGAGCCGTCCCAGCCCAAGCTAAAGCTTTCATCAAGCTTTTTATAGGCATTGGCTATATTCTCGCCGTTTAAAAATGTTCTCGCCGGAATTACAACGCTCTGCTGATTTTCCTCAGACATATGAAGCTGAATCGGGTCTGAGGTAATGACATAGTCTGCGTCATATATAGGATAGAACACACCGTCGCGGCTGTCAACCTGCGGCAGCCACATGAGATATTCCTCCTTATTCGCCATTGATATGGGTGTTACGTTAAGCGAGCCTTCGGCATTACATAAAATCTCACGATTAAATGCCAAAGATGAAGCGAGAATCGCGGCATGCTTATTCTTTTCCCCGACATTTTTATCGAGCCAGCGCACAAGCCTCAAAACTTCTCCGGTATCATATCTACGCGCCGGCAGACAGGTTGTATCGGCAATCAAGGCAGGGCGCTTAGTATTGTCGCTAGCCCCGAGCGTTACGCCGTAAACCGAAACAAGCGCGTAAAGGCAGCATACCACCATAGCCGGAAGCTTTATTCTTCCCGATACCACTGCGCCTATCGCTATACATAGCGTGCATGCGAACGCCGGAATATATAAAAGAAGATGCTGCTGATCGTGTGACTGGATATGAACAAATACCGCAAAGCAGACCGCAATCTGTATCGCAAGAAACATCCCGCGCTGTCTTGTCTTTTTAAATATGCAGAGCATGATCATGCTTATAACAACAACGGCCATGATAATTATGCCGAACACATGAGTAAACCCTATAATATCCGTATATAATCCCCGGTCATATGCCGCGTACATGTCACCGTAATCCGCCATAAGCTTCAGTGTAATATACGGCTGGAAGAACGAAACAAGCGGCACCGTGATCGCGGCAAGAACCGAAACAACGGGCACTGCGCTCTTTCTGTAGAAAATACAATCAACAGCAAGTGCTGCAATATATGACACAACAAAGAATACAAGCCAGCGTCTTAATATCATTGATATAAAAAGCAGAACGCCTATTATTATAAACCGTTCAACCGACTTGTCCTCTCCGCTCCTCATCCACAAAATCATCGCTGCCATGGCAAACAGTATCGCGCCGACATCCACATAACCCTCCTTTGTTATATAGAACATGAGCGGCAAAGATATCAGAGTGATTGCCGCTGCAAAGCACGGCTTCTTAACGCTCCCGCGCGCAAACGCGTATATGAGCAGCATAAGAGGATAGAGATAAATATTTGCAATGCCTAAAATGAATACCAATCGCGTATTGCCGAAAAGCAGCGTGAGAGCAGTTGCCGGAAGTGCTATTATATAGTTGTAATCAGTTGTGAATACAGAATCCATTATCTGCTTCATTAATTCGATAATCCCCTGATTTCTGTACACGTCAGCCAGCTCATGCGATGTTATCCAGAAGCCGGCATTATCCCAGAAGCATATTGTTTTGTTATTGAGACAGAACAATATCATAAGAATATTGAGTATAACAAGCACAGCCGCCGCAAAAATAATATCCTTACGTGTTACAGACTTAAAGGCAGCTTTTATTTTTGTGAACGAAAACACAACCGCAACGGCATTGAGAAAATACAGCAGCGCGGTGAAAACTATAAGCGCCATGCCCAATCGGTGTGCAAGGCTTACGACCCCTGTTACGACATACGGATCTGTCTGCAATGATGTGAGCCGCATAGGGCCTATTGCGAAAACCGTCACGCACAGGATAACGCATATTATCATCGCAGCCGTATTGGTAATCGTATGTCGGGTGAGATTTCGCTCAATCTGAGGCGCAAAAACAGCCGCGGCTGATCCGCAAAGAGCAGCAATCGCCATAGGCGCAAAAAGACCGATGCTGATCCCATACGCCTGCAGCAGCCCAGAACAAAGTCTTATCCCTGCCGCAAAGCCTATAAATATTGCCACAACCGCGTACAATGCGCGTTTTAATACCTTCATAATTGTGACCATGGACCCCTTTCACAAAGTTGAGTTTGAAACAATCCCCCGGTAGTCAAAGCCATCGGGGGATTAGTATGTTTAATTATAACTTGATTATAGCCGTATCGAAAGCAGCAAGTGTAACAGTTTGATCGCCTGCCTCTGTCTTTACGGTTGTAGTCTGCTCTGTTTCAGCGTTGTTTATTACAACAAGCTGCTTTCCGTCCGGATAATAGCAGCACTCGCAGAGCGCGTTGTCTGTTACATAGAGCTGGTCAAGGCTCTCGCCCGCAGCTGTGAGAATAAGGTTAAGAAGCGTTCTGTTATTGATCTCATCATGGCGGAAGCTTGAAAGATACACACCCATACCATTTCCGAACTTATGAGTTGTAATTGTCGGCTTGCCGTTGTCTTCCATGATAACCTTTGTATCACCATCTGTGATATATACGTTATCAGCTGGGTCAATTGTTGTTCCGCTAACTATCGCATCGTTATACTCAACCTCGAATGAATAGCTGCCGTGTGAAATTCTCGCGCCGGTATCCTTATCCATACCGAGAACAGGAGCCATTCTGAAATATGTGTCATAGCCGCTGACAGCCGACGGTTCACCTACACCGATAAATGCACCGCCCTCATAAACGAACTTTGTAAGAGCCGCAACAACCTCATCATCAGTCCACTTATAGCCGCCTGACCATGCGCTGCCTGCAAAACCTGCGTTGATTACCACATCATAGGCATCAAGACCTTTTTCCTTAACATCCTCAAAGCTGATGAAATCAACATCGAGCGGAAGACCCGAAAGCGCCTCAATCACGTTTATAAGATCAACCTCGGGATGCTCATGATAGTGACCTGAGCATGACCATGAACGGAGCTTGCCCCAGAATGTGAGCACAGCTACTCTCGGCTTCAATGAAAGCGGAGCGCCCGCATTGTGATATTCCTTGATCTGTCTGAACTCGTCTGAAATCTTCTCTATATAGTCCTGGAAATCCGGGAATGGAATTGTAAGCGAAAGATAACCGCCGAGACCTATTCTGTCTATCTTCGCACGGAGAAGCGCACGTCTTACTTGCTTCCAGTACGCCTTAGCGTCAAGCGTCGGATTTCCTCCCGGAGCAAATGTCGGAGCGCCGCCCAGACCTGTCGGGAACAGATACGGATGCAGTCTGATCTCATGTGTTTCAACCGCGTCACAGCCCGCGCAGAGTCTTGTTTCGAAACCATTGAATACGCACTTTATAAGACCGTCGAAGCCGAAATCCTTGAATCTCTCACCCCAAGGCTCTGTGCCTACCCATGAATCGTCATAGAACACATACGCCTTCTTGTTATATTTATGCGTAATATCAACAAGCTCCTTACCGAAGTCAACAACAAAGTCGTTGATAAACTTCATCCAATCAAGCTTTTTCTGTCCGCATGCCATGTGGTTTGAATTGAGCTTACCCATGTTGATGAAGTCCTCTGATGTCATAGCATAACCAAACTTCTCTTCAAACTTCTTTAAAGCCAGCGGTGAAACGGTAAAATCATATGATGCCCAGTCTGAATATCTTTCACGGCATCTCTCGTGTGAACCCCATATCCATACGAAATTATAGAACATTGAAGTGAAACGCACAACAGTTGTTGCCGGATGTGTTTCGCACCACTCTGTGAGCCATTCCTTCATATATTTCTGAGTTTCCGGGTATATCGGATCAATCTGCATGAGATGCTCCTTGTCCCAGTTGTTTGTTGTATGGTTATACATTGAGATTTCTTCCCATATTCTCCATGCGAGGAAGTTTACTGTATATTTATGGAACGGTGTCACGTTCTTAACGGTAACGACACCGTCAGCATAATCCCAATCCTTTATCTCTGTATTTGATGTTCTGTCAAATACCTGCCAATAAGCCTTTGACTCTTCACTATCGTTCACCTTAAACTGCTCAGCAAAGAAATCCTTCATAAGATCAATACTTACTGTAGTATCAGTTGCAACAACAGGGTCTGTCATAAGGAAGGTTTCCTGAAGCTTGTCCAGATTCTTCTTAGCCCAATCGTTGTGATTTCTGATGATGCAGATCGTTGAATAAATGCCATAGCCCGCATTTACGATTTCAGGAGAAAGCTCTGTGCCGTCCGAATCACGGATAACATCAGCGCCCCACTTTTCTGCCATCTGTAATGTAAGCTCCTCATAACCGCTCTCACCCGGTAATGTAAAGCCGCCTTTAGTCTTTCCCATCATATTGTACCTCTCTTCCCTGAATTTACCGAATTAACGGAACACAATATCTTCCTCTATTCTAACATAAATTTCTCCGATTGTAAATAGCTTTTAAAATCTTTTTATTATGAAAATAGTACTTGCAAAAATTATCAAAATATGTTATAATGCTTTGGTATGTTGCTTAATATAAGGCTGGTCGCAAGCTTCGCTTGCTGCTCGCCTATGCAACCTAGGAGGCTAATAGTGAAGGGCGCAATTTTTGATGTAGACGGTACTATTCTCGATTCTATGGGAATATGGGTCGATATTGATACGGCATTTTTTGCTTCGCACAACATAGTAATTACACCTGAACAGTCAGCTCAATATCAGGATATGACATTTGAGGAAAGCCTGCAACAGATGCAGCGCGACTATCTTCCGGATATGAGCGAAGATGAAATGCGCAGCGAGCTTATGCATCTGGCAGCCGATGCATACGCAAATACGATTTCCGCCAAACCGGGCGTGTGCGAATATATGCACAGGCTCCACAATAGCGGAGTAAAGATAGCGGTTGCCACATCCGGCTTTAAGGAGCTCTGTCAATCCGCGTTTAAACGGCTCGGGATTTTTGATATTATAGAAACATACGCTTTTTCTTCTGAGGTGGGCTGCAACAAGTCGCATCCGGATATATATCTTCTTGCAGCGGAGCGGCTGAATCTGCCGCCTGCAGAATGTATAGTTTATGAAGATATCATAACAGGAATAATGAGCGCGGGCGCGGCAGGCTTTAAGACTGTTGCCGTATACGATAAAACAAGCGCTCATGATAAGGATAGGCTCTTACGGCACTCTGACCGCTATATTACGGGGTGGGATGAACTGCTGAGCAAATAAACAGGTACAGCCGGTGCAAGACGACTGTACCTGTTGTTTTTTGTTATACATCAAAAAACCGGCTCGATATGAACCGGTTTTTGTATTAGTCAACTATAATTCTTTTTGCACCCAGATAACAGTCCTCATAGTAACCGCTCTCGATTGTAGTGTATTTAATGACATCACCTGTCCTCGGTGAATGTATCATCATACCGTCTCCTACATACATACCTACGTGCGAAGGAGAATTTCCTGAACCGAAATAAACAAGATCACCAGGCTTCAGATTGCTCTTCGATACAAATACACCGTCATTATCCCACTGAGTATATGTAGTTCTTGTTAATGAATATCCATTTTTAGAATATATATACTGAACAAAGCCTGAACAGTCGAAACCGTTTGTCGTTGTTCCGCCCCATACATACGGTGTACCCTGAAGACTGTCTGCAAGATCAAGCATCGACTGTATTGTCGGGTTCGATGATGTAGGTTTTATGGTTGGCGCTGTCTTTGATGTTGAAGGCTGCGTTTTATTATTTTTATACGAATAAGTAAAATCAACCGGAAGGCTGTAAATCTCTGAGCCGTCTCTTAACACTGCACCTACGGTTATTGAATAATCACCGTTAGGAAGATCATTGTTTGAGAGTGTAATCTTATTCGATTCTACGTCCTTCAGATATACTGCTTTGGCCTTTGCATCCTTGATTATTACATGATAGCCTTCTGTATCATTTGTCTGCGTCCACTGTACCTCAAAGGTTTTGTCTGTGATTGTAGTACCCGATTCCGGTAAAACAATCTCCGGTATGTCCGTTTCAATATCAATACCGCTGCTGAATTTTGAATATGATCTGTTGACGCTTACTATAGCCTGCTCTCTTGATGTAGCCTGAAGCGGCTCGAGTGTGTAATCCGTAACACCTGTCATAAGCTCATAATTAAGAGCTGTATTAACCGATGACATTGCCCACGCGCTTACATCACTACCATCAGTAAAAGCATCTACATATGTTGTGTCAGCTCCATCAGCAATATTAATCTGAACCTCACTCGCTGTGAGTGTGCTGATAAGCATTTTTGCCATTTCTTCTCTTGTCACGAGACGATCCGGAGTGAATGTATTATCATCCGTTCCGTTAACTATACCATAATTATATGCCTGTGCAACCGCCACACTGTTTGTATCCTTAAACGGTGAGCCTGCCGGAACAGGAATATCCTCATTAGTAAGTTTTTTGTACAAATTCATTGCAAGTTCACAGAATTCCTCACGAGTGATGGAATCCTTTAGATTGTTCGATACAACCGAATATGAAACTAAGCCTGCCTCACTCGCCGACTGATAACCCGAAACAGCCCATCCGCTCAAATCAGCGGCTGCTGCTGTGCTTCCGAGTACAGCTGCTAATGAAAATGCACCAAGTATCATTTTCTGTACGATTTTCATAAAGAATTAATCTCTCCTTTTCTCCTCCCTGCGGAGGATCTTGGCGGATACGCTCTGTGACCGCATCCTTTTATAACGATTTATCTTACTTCGTGATATTATCTTTTCTGTCTGTATTTCGTAAAATTACTCTATTCTACTACACCCTACGAATGCTATTGTACCATGTTTTTGTGTACTTGTCAAGAGAATTATTGAAAAAAATTACAAATTTGTTACAAAACCGTTTAACACATCTTAATATTTAGGCAAAATGAACAAGAAAATCGCTAAAAAAGCCGTACTGCAATCCTGAAATCCAGTTGCTGCACGGCTTAAAGCTTAATATTTTGGTTATTTATGATATTTAATTGCTCTTTTTCGCCATATCGAGCATAAGCTCATACAGTTTTGTAAGAGCGTCTGTTTTTGCGATTTTTTTTAGATTTTTGTTCATAGCTTTAAGATAGTCCTTATCTTCAAGCATCTTAATTATTCTGCTGTAGAGAACGTCTGCCGAAAGCTCAGGCTCCGTTATAACCTCGGCGGCATCTTGGCGCTCAAACTCGCGCGCATTCTGCTCCTGATGGTTGCGCACCACATTAGGTGACGGAATAAGAATTGAAGGCTTACCGAGCGCCGCAATCTCCGATACGGTTATAGCGCCCGAGCGCGCAACTACAACGTCCGCCGCCGCCATCACATCTGCCATATTGTGAATATATGGGGTTATTTCTATATTAATATCGGCATCCGTAATCCCGACTTCTTTCGCTGCCGCCTTTACCTTTTCATAGTTGCGCTCGCCTGTTCCGAACAGCAGCTTAAAAGCCCCTCCTGCTTTAATCATCGGAAGCATCGACACAACTGTTTCATTTATCCTGTCCGCGCCGAGACTTCCGCCGAAAATGAGCACAAACGGTTTATCTATTCCAAGCTCCGCTCTTGCCTTATTTTTATCAGCTTCAAGTATTTCCGTTCTTATGGGATTGCCCGTTACAACGCATTTTGAGCGGTTCTTCATCAGCTTGACAGTCTCGTCAAAGCTCAGCGCAAGATATTTAACATACTTCTCCGAGCCTTTTACCGTCATTCCCGGATACACGTTCTGTTCATGGATAAGCGCGTTTACACCCTCCTTATATGCAGCCATTGCCACAGGTCCGCTTACATATCCGCCCGTGCAGACAACACAGTCGGGTTTAAACTCGCGTATTATGCGCCGACAGTCATTTCTCGCCGTAATAAGCTTCTTAATGACAGAAACATTTTTAAGCATATTTTTTCTGTCGAAGCCCTCTATATCTATATATCTGATGTCATAGCCCGCCTTCGGCACGAGACGGGTTTCCAGACCCTGCTTTGTTCCTATGAATAAAGCCTCAAAATTTTCGTCATGCGCCTTTGCATAATCGGCAATTGAGATTGCCGGATTTATATGTCCTCCGGTTCCTCCGCCGGCAAATATTACTCTCATATTATAAATCCTTTCTTAATCAATCCTTCACACTTTTTCTTGAAATATTGAGTAACACGCCCATTTCGAGCAGAAGCGTCAGAATTGATGTTCCGCCATAGCTGAAAAACGGCAGCGACACGCCGGTATTCGGTATGATTGAAACGGCAACTCCCATATTAAGGAAGGTCTGTATTCCGAGCTGTGACGATATACCTATACACGTGAGCGATGACCATACATCCGGCGCGTTTATCGCAATCTTCATAGCCTTTAAGAACAATGCCGCAAAAAGCAGTATTACAACTACCGCACCAAAAAAGCCAAGCTCCTCGCAGACAATCGAGAAAATAAAGTCGTTATACGGCTCAGGAAGATTTGAATATTTCTGAACGCTCTGACCGAGCCCGAGCCCGAAAATCCTTCCCGATCCTATCGCATATATACTTTGCGAAATCTGATATCCGTTTCCCTGCGAGTCCGCAAACGGATCGATGAGAGAATCAACTCTCGCCATACGCACGCTGTCAAACTGCAGATATACTATAACCAGAGCGATAAGAATAGCTCCTCCTATGAGAAGCGGTTTTATGGGCATTCCGCCCGCGATCATGACACACACCGCGATTCCGACTATTACGATAGTTCCGCTCAGATGAGTTTCGAGCATCAGGAGTGCCGCAACAACGGTGATAATACCTAAACAAACAAAATTACTCTTTAGCTGCTTCAGATTGAGCACGCCCTTCTTTATGAGATACGCTATATACATAGCTATGACCGGTTTCATAAGCTCCGAGGGCTGAAGCTGAATAAACGGGATATTGAGCCAGCGCCTCGCGCCGTGAGATTCCACGCCTATGCCCGGTATAAGTACAAGAACAAGCAGTACTATACATATTATAAATGCCTTAGGGATCAGTTCAAGAAAGCTGTCAAGGTTAATTCTTGATACTATTATCATACCCGCAAAGCCTATTAATATAAATATCAGCTGACGCTGGAAATAATAATATGAGTCACCCTGCATACGGCTTCCCGCCGGCGCGGATGCCGAAAGCATCACAATAAGACCGAGCGATACAATTAATATAACTATGAACAGAAGCGTATAATCCATATCTCCTGCTCTTACCAGTCTATCTTTAAGAGTACGTTTTTTCGCCGCCGGCTTGTTTAAAGGCTTTTCACTGTTTTTTCGTGTTTTTCTTATTGACGTCGGAGAATTCACGGTTCTCCTTTGGGGGGCGGAAACAGGTCGCCGCCTTACCGCAGTTCTCCGCGACGACAGTACTGTATCACGCTCTGACGGCGCAGATGCCGCTTTACGGGCCGACGGCGCTGTGTCACGCGTCTTTGACGCTGTATAACTGCGTCGTCCGGCTGAGGCTGATCTCCCGGAGGATCTTCCTGATACACGCCTTGTACCTCCGCTATATCCTGACTGTGCCATTTACAGCTCCTCTCCTTTTATGCAAAGAATGCAACTATACAAAGACAAAGTGTAACAAGCGTAAATATCGCTACAATCTTTGTTTCCTTCCAGCCGCACATCTCAAAGTGATGATGCAGCGGTGACATTTTGAAAATTCTTCTTCCCTCTCCATACTTTTTCTTTGTATATTTAAAATATGTTGTCTGCATAATCACAGAAAGCGTTTCCGCAAAATATACAAATCCAACTATGATAAGATACAGATGCATATTAAGATCAACTGCCATGAGCGCAGCTGCAGCGCCTAAAAACAGTGAACCCGTATCGCCCATAAACACCTTTGCCGGATATTTATTATATATAAGGAAGCCCAGAAGTCCGCCCAAGAGCGCCATTCCGTATATGCTTACGCCTGTTTCCGGCGCGGTTCCCGTCTTAAAAAACGCATACGCCGCAAAAAATACCGCAACAACCGAGGTTATGCTTGAAGCAAGACCATCAAGACCATCTGTGAGGTTAACCGCGTTCACCGTTCCCACAACGACAAACATTACAAACGGTATATACAGCCACAGCGGAATTGTTACCGTGTACTTAACAAACGGAACTATTACATCTGTTTTCAAAAGCCCCATAAAATACATTATTACCACATATGCCGCGGCAAATGCGAGCTGAAGCAGAAATTTCTGAATAGCTGTAAGTCCCAGATTCCGCTTCTTTACTACCTTGATATAATCATCAATAAACCCTATTGCGCCGAAGCCCAGCGATATAGCAAACAGAATCAGTGCCTTCATAACGGCATTTGACAGATTGCCCATAAACTTCGACAAAACCATATTGATGATCACAGAAATCCCTATGCCGACAATAAACATAATACCGCCCATTGTCGGTGTTCCCGATTTCTTCTGATGCCATTTAGGACCTTCCTCTCGGATTTCCTGACCATATTTAAGCTTGTGAAGCCAGCTTATGAATGCGGGACCGAGAATGGCGGTTATTGCAAATGCCAGTATAACTGACAAAAGTGTTGCTCCCCAGAATTGTGTCATTGTAGTTTATCCTTTCCTTACAAGCTTCTTATAGCTTCCGTTATTTTTTCAAAATGCATACCGTGTGAGGCCTTCACAAGCACGCTGTCGCCTTCCTTTATGATACCGGCAATTTCCCTGCATGCATCATCAGTCGTATCATATACCTTAACATTCATAAAACCGTTCGCCTTTGCGCCCTCCGCAATTTTTGCGGCACTTGCGCCGGCTGTTATAAGCATATCAATACCTATCTGCGCTGCGTCCGTGCCAAGGTCATAATGCGCATTTTCGGCAAACTCGCCCATTTCAAGAATATCGCCCAAAACCGCTATCTTTCTCGGCTGCAATGAAAGCTGCTGAACCTTTAACGCCGCTCTTACGGAATCAGGCGAGGAATTATAGCAGTCGTTTATTATCTCAATACCATTATGATTTATAACCTCAAGCCGCTGAGATGTATATTCGCAGTTCCTGAGTCCCGCTGCGCATTCCCCCGCCGTTACGCCGAAATGCATTCCGGCGCACACAGCCGCAAGCGCGTTATATACATTGTGGATTCCGGGCTGCATGATTTCTGCTCTGAACTCACCCATGCCTGATACAACCGTGAATTCGATACCGCAAAGACCTTTATTTACTATATCCTTAGCATACACGTCATTTGAACTGTCAAGTCCGAATCGCACAACCTTATATGCATCGCTTTGTACTGTTTTTAAGAATTTATCATCACCGTTTACATATAATGTGTTTTTATCTGTAAATCCGGTGGTTATCTCCATCTTCGCTTTTAAAATACCTTCCTGCGAGCCGAGATTTTCAATATGCGACATACCTATATTTGTAATTATCGCTATATCCGGCTTTACAATATCCGCAAGATAAGCGATCTCTCCGAAATGGTTCATTCCCATTTCTATAACAGCCATTTCATGCTCCGCTTCTATTCCGAACACGGTCAGCGGCACACCTATATCATTGTTGAAATTATTCGGCGTCTTATGAGTATTATAATGCTCGGCAAGAACGGCATATATAAGATCTTTCGTTGTTGTCTTGCCTACGCTTCCTGTTATTGATACCACAGGTACGGAATATTTCTTTTTATAATACCGCGCAATATCGCCAAGCGCTTTTTTTGTGTCCTTGACACGCATTATTGTACCGCGCTCATCACCATCAGGCTGTCTTTCTGTAAGCGCTGCCGACGCTCCGTGCTCTATAGCCGATTTTATAAAATCGTGTCCGTCAAATTTTTCGCCCACGAGCGGAATGAACAACACACCATCTTTAACCTTGCGCGAATCAGTCGTAATACTGTCAAACTCCAATCCCGCAATACTGCTTGATTTTATTGTAATCTCTCCGCCCGTTGCGCGAAGAATGTCATTAACAGTCAAGGTCTGCATATCGATCCTCCATTCTGCTAATAAGGGGCTGTTAAAAAACAGTCCCTTATTTCTTTAAATGCTTATATACTTCTATTCGTTCGTCAAAATCGTACTTTTCTTTTCCGATGATCTGATATGTCTCTTGTCCTTTTCCGGCAAGGATGATCACATCGTCCTTCTTTGCAAAGTCAAGCGCATAGCCTATCGCCTCACGTCTGTCCGTAATAAGAATATATTCACCGTTGGTTCTCTTCATACCTTCTTCTATCTCGCGAACGATCAGTTCAGGATCCTCCGTTCTCGGATTATCAGATGTGATGATACTGAAGTCTGAAAGTCTGCCGGCAATCTCACCCATTACGGGTCGCTTCGTGTTGTCACGATCCCCGCCGCAGCCGAACAGTGTTATAACTCTGCCCTCTGCAAAGCCTTTGACGCAGTTGATTACATTCTCAAGCCCGTCCGGAGAATGGGCATAGTCGATTATTACTGTATAATCCGTATCGGTAGGAACAACCTCTACTCGTCCTACAACGCCCGCTGCGTTTGCAAGACCCTCTATGACCGTTTCCATGTCTATTCCTATCTGCAGCGCTGCGCCCGCGGCACATATCGCATTATATACACTGAACTGTCCCGGTATCTGGATATGTGTGGCATACCGCTTTCCATTATAGATCATATCAAAATCCGAACCGCGCGACGTTATATTTATATTCTCCGCCTTAAGCTCGCATCCTTCTCCAAGACCGACCTTCAATATATCGGAGCAGTCTCCCTTTGATACAATATTCTTTCCGCCTTCGTCATCATAATTTACAACACCCTTTTCCGAGATTGCAAAAAGCTTGGCTTTGGCATTAAGATAATTTTCCATTGTTATATGGAAATCAAGATGATCCTGAGTAAGATTTGTAAATACGCCTACACTGAAATTGCAGCCGTAAACACGGTCAAGCTCAAGAGCATGGCTTGAAACCTCCATTACAACATACTCAGCTCCGTTATTTACCATCTCATTAAATAATTGCTGAAGCTCAAGCGCGTTCGGGGTTGTCGGTGTTGTGCTCTTTGTAAGCAGAAGCTTATCACCTATAATATTCTGGTTTGTGCCTATAACTCCCACACGCTTACCGGCCGCTTCGAGAATACTCTTTACAAGATAAGTTATTGTAGTTTTCCCGTTTGTGCCGGTTATACCTATAAGCGACAGCTTTTCTGACGGATTCCCATAAAATCTCTTCGCAAGCTCCGCAATAGTCTTCCTTGAGCTTTTTACATATATAACAGGCACACCGGCATCAATCTTATCCTCGGCAATAATCAAGGCCGCGCCGTTTTTTGCGGCGGATTCCGCAAACTTATGGCCGTCAGTTTCATAGCCCTTTATGCAGACAAATATATTTCCCTCCGCTACCTTTCTTGAGTCGTACGCAATACCTGTTATTTCAATTCCCTTTATCTCCTCCGGACAATTATTCAATAATTCTCCCGCTAACATTTTAAAATCACCCCGCATGTTTGTTTTAGTCGTTCGTTGCCTGACGGAACTCCACGCCTATGACTGTTCCCGGCACCACCTTTATTCCGCTTTCCATATCCTGCGCAACCGCATAGGCGTTATATGCCTCGCTGTGTCCCGCGCCGCTTATTTTAAAGTTAAGACCTTTCAGATTAAGAATATATTTAGCATCATTTACAGATACTCCGGTGAGATCGGGAACCTCAACCATATCATTCTCATCTCTGTCCATCGTATAAAGAATAACAACAGAATCCGTTTCCAGTCTTTCTGACGGTGACGGAAGCTGATCGACTATCGTATTTCCGCTGCCCTTAATCATATATTTAAGATTGGCGTTCGTAAGCGTTGCCTGCGCAGTATCCTTCGTCATACCCCTCAGCTCCGGAACCTCAATATATACATCCTGAGTCTCTTCCTCCGTATATTGCTTGCTGACGCCCATATAGTTAAGCGATTCTGAGAGGATCTCGCCTACAACCGGCGCGGCTATCGTGCCGCCGTACTTGTTCGCAACCTGCGGCTCATCGAACATAACAAGACATATGAGCTCAGGATCATTTGCCGGCGCAAAGCCTACAAATGAAGCGATTCGCTTGTTTGTTCCTCGCGGGTACTTCTCACTTGTACCTGTCTTTCCGCCTATACGGTAGCCCTTAACATACGCGTTCTTACCTGTCGCGTTGGGGTC
Source organism: Oscillospiraceae bacterium (assembly GCA_022509005.1). Lineage (GTDB taxonomy): Bacteria > Bacillota > Clostridia > UBA1381 > UBA1381 > Ornithomonoglobus. The sequence goes on from JAFLUC010000049.1 coordinate 15,280, forward strand.
TGCAACAACCTGTTCAAGTATTGAGCGCATCTTTTCTGATGTCTCCTCGGAAATTACTCTGTTTACAACAGTCGGGTTATAGCTTTTTACAACTCCTTCGCCGTTTGTTATTTCCTTTACTATATACGGCTTCATTCTCTCTCCGCCGTTTACAACTGCCGATACCGCGGTTATAAGCTGCATAGGTGTTATCTGAAAGCCCTGTCCGAATGATGATGTTGCAAGGTCAACCTCGTTCATTGTGTCATAGAATAAACCGCTTGACTCGCCACCCAGCTCTATTCCTGTTCTTGTTGTCAGTCCAAACGCTTCAAAGTATCTTTTGAACACGGTCGCACCCATTGAGAGACCTACCTCCATGAAAACCGGGTTGCACGAGTTCTTAACGCCGTCAATAAAATTTTGCGCGCCGTGTCCGCTTGTATTTGCACATTCAATTTTCCATGTTTCAACCTGCTTATATCCGGGGCAGTAGAAGTTTGAGTTTTCATCAACCACATGCTCCTCAAGAGCAGCTGCGGCAGTTATGATCTTAAACGTCGAGCCCGGCTCATACGAGTCCGATACAGCCTTATCTCGCCACATCTTTGACCGCGCCTGAGAAACAAACTCGTCGGAATAGTTATCCGGATCCTCTGTCGGTCGCTCTGTGGGGGCTCCTTCGGGCTCTTCGCCCGGCAGTGGTGTCTCCTCCGGATAATCAGCCTCAAACTCTACCGCGTATTCAAGGAATTGCGTTAAATCATACGGATTATTACAATCGAAATCCGGCTTTGTCGCAATAGCAAGAATTTCACCGGTTTTCGGGTTCATAATAATCCCTGCCGCGCCCTCCTTCAGCTCGTTCTTCGTAACCGCCTCTTCAAGATGCTTTTCAAGGAAGTGCTGAATATTCTCATCAATTGTGAGAACCACATCACAGCCCTTTTCCGAAGCAGTGAGATACTCATTCTGCTGCTCCTCTATCGTTGTACCGCTTGCATTCCGATTTTGCGATACCGACCCGTTAAGCCCTGAAAGATAATCATCAAAGCCCTTCTCTATACCCTGGATACCGTTATTGTCATATCCCGTAAAGCCCAGAACGTGCGACGCCACATTATACGGATAATAGCGCTTGGAGTCATTTTCAAAATATATTCCGGTAAGCGCCGCCTTCAGCTTTTGCTTCTTTTCATTTTCTGCCTTTGTCGCCTTATCGGATCCCTTCTCGAGCTTGGGGTTTATAAGCTCCTCAATAGCGTTGCTTTCCTCAGCGCTCAGGCGTTTCTTTATTATTTTATACTGTGAATTTTCGGTAAGATACGAACGAAGCTTCGTATCACTCATTCCGATAATAGGCGAAATAACCTGAACACAAGTATTCAGGTCACCATTTTCTTTTATATCCTTAGGATTACACACGAGCGTCTTTACCGATGCGGATTTTGCAAGAACTTTACCGTTTCTGTCATAAATCGTTCCGCGATTTGCCCGCTCAACAGTATCTGATGTCTGCATTTCCTTTGCCGTCTTTGCAAGTTCCGCGCCTTTTATTATCTGCCACCATACAAGCCGCAGTATTACTGCGCTAAAACCTAAAAAGACAAAGAGTACAATCAAAAACGCACGTCTTTTAACATCGTTCAAAGATGGTAGTGCCAACTATATCATTCCCTATTCTATGTAAATTAGCTTAATTTATTTATATGCTGAAAAAATCAACAATATTACTTATAAAAGAGTTAAACAGCTTTGCCGCGCGATTGCTCAGGCCTTCTACCTCGTCTGCCGTTCTTTCGGTTGTATCGTCACGCTTAACGTCAAGATATATAGTCTGATATCTTTCCGGGCGGCGCATACCGAGACGCGTTGTAGCCTCCTTCTCGATTTTTGAGAGGTCAATGCTCTGTTCCAGCTCAAACGATTTTTGCGATGTTACAGAAAGCTCAAAATTATACTGCTTCTTAGCCGAAGCCAGCCCGGACTGGGTTTCGTTTACTTCAACAAACTGTATAATCATAAATATTGCCGATACCGCAAGCACTATAACACAGGCAACCTTGCCTAAATAGCTTATCTCCTGCTTTCTGGGCTTTTTTCCTCTTTTTAATCTTTTTCTGCTTTTATTATTCTTCTTTGCCGGCGCGTATTTTACGCTTGTATTTCGTTTCTTTTCTTTTACTGTTTTTTCGTCCATGTAATCGTACTTATACGCCAGATTTCCGTAAGTCAAAATATTCTCTCCATTCTTCGATTACAGCTTCATTGCAGCCCTCAGCTTTGCGCTCTTTGACCTGGAATTTTCCGAAAGCTCTCTTTCGGAAGGAAGCACCGGTTTTCTCATAACAAGCTTTACTTTCGGTTTCGTTCCGCACACGCAAACCGGAAAGCTTTTGGGACATGTACACCCCTGAGCCAGTCTTGCAAAGGTCTGCTTAACGATTCTATCCTCCAGCGAATGAAATGTAATGATGCTTAAAACACCGCCGGGTTTCAGAACATCTATGAAATCCTCTATTGCTCTTTGCAGTATTTTCAATTCGCCGTTTACTTCAATTCTCACTGCCTGGAACACCCTTTTTGCCGGATGTCCACCGTCTTGTCTTGCTTTTTTTGGTATCGCCGCCTTAACTATATCGGCAAGCTCACCTGTTGTCTCTATTTTTGCTTTGCTTCTTCTGTCTGTTATAAACTGCGCTATCCTCTTTGACCATTTTTCTTCGCCGTATTCATAGAAAATACGCGTCAGCTCACTCTCGGTGTATTCGTTTATTACCTCATACGCGTTAAGCTGTGAGCTCCGGTTCATGCGCATATCCAGCGGCGCGTTATGCATATACGAAAACCCTCTTTCGGCATTATCAAGCTGATACGAGCTTACGCCCAGATCAAGCACGGCGCCGTCAATCTCATCAATTCCGAGATCCTGCAGAATATTCTTTATTCCGCTGAAATTACTGTTTACCGCAACAAGCTTGTCCCCGAAGCATTCAAGTCTTTTCCTTGATGCAAAAATCGCTTCATGGTCCTGGTCTATACCTATTAATTTACCGGCTCCGCGTCGCAAAATCTCAAACGAATGACCGCCGCCGCCCATAGTTCCGTCAACATAAACCCCGCCGGATTTCACCGAAAGGGCGTCTACGCTCTCTTTAAGGAGTACCGAATAATGCTTGAATTCCATGTTAAACTCCTTAAATATTAAGATTATATTTTAAAATTCCATCCGTCATGAAGCTGTCGGAAAGGCTGTGCTGATAATCTTCCCATTCCTTGGCATCCCAGATTTCCAGTCTTTTATTCGCGCCGACAAGAACTGTATCCTTTGAAAGTCCGGCATAATCGATAAGCTTTTTTGCGATGGGAATTCTTCCCTGCTTGTCCACTGTAACAGCGGTAGCCTTACCGAAAAACAGTCTCACAAACGCCGCGGCATTACGATCCGTGGCTGTAGGAAGCTGGTTGACCTTTTCAGCAACCTTATTCCATTCATCTTCGGTGTATAAATGCAGACACTTTTCCGAAGGCGCTTGCGTAATATACACGGTATTGCATACAACATCCCTGAGCTTGGACGGAAGAATTATTCTTCCCCTGTCATCAAGCTGACGCTCATATTCATCAACAAATGTCATAACCATGCATATCACCTCCGTATCTGATAAACAACCGAAATCTTAATGTAACCGGGTTGAAATATTGTAACAGGTCTCTATTTCACCCCTATTGGGATAATTTTGAGCCCTTTTACTCCCATTTACTCCAATCCGCTCCCATTCACTTTCTATTGTACACCAAAACAACAGAAAACGCAAGCCTTTTTTTGCAGTATTTTCAACATTTTTTTAAATATTCAATACA
>JAFLUC010000005.1 GCA_022509005.1 Oscillospiraceae bacterium
GAGCACTTGACTTTTAATCAAGTTGTCCCGGGTTCGATTCCCGGATGACTCACCAAGTCAAAAACCTCGCAGCCATGCGGTCTGCGGGGTTTTTGCATTTTGCGTCAGATGTAGATTACACTCTTGCATCTAACGCAACATCTAACCGATTTGCATCTTATTTCCGCGCTTAGCCGGAAAACCAGTGCTGCGCCATATGCGTTTTGTTTTACCGTATTTATCTCTGTAACCGTTGCCGGAGACATATCCGAAATTGAGTTTACGAACGCTTGTAATATTTCTTTATTAAGTTTTTTTAATGATATATTTTCAAAAAACGGTTTGATGTAGTTGTTTATGTGCCGTTCATATAATTTTATCGTGCTCAGCTTCAGCTTAGCTTTCTTTGACTCTAAATACCATAAAATCCAATCAGATACAATTGTATTTGTGGATTTCAGCCTTTCTGATTCTGGGCGATTCTGCATTTTTATTCGTATCTCGCCATAGGTTTTAGCATATACGAATTTATATTTTGCTTTGCCGGCGGTATCGTAGTCCGATATATATCGGCCTTCCCAACGTCCATCCTTGCGTTTATATATATTTTCACCTCTGCGTGACATAAAGTTCCCTCCTTGAAGTTTTGTCATTTTAACTGAAATTTTGACGGCAAATAGGATAAAAAGCCTATTTCTTGGCGATTCTAACATATCAGATGAACTATAGTTAAGAATTTCTACAATTATCATGGTTTATTTGCATAAAAAAGACTTGCATTGACTGTATAAATGTGATATAATACATAAAAGTGTCTATAATTTATCTTTCGTAAAGTATAAAGTTTTACGAAACAGAGTATATGTGAAAGGGTGGTAGTGGTGGAGATAGAACTGTATGAGCATAATCTTGAAGCGTATAATACTGCAAAGGCTATGCTTCATATAACAGGCAAAGCGGTCATTGTTCATCCCACCGGAACTGGAAAATCTTTCATTGGCTTCAAGTTTGCGGAGGATAACCCGGATAAACACATATTGTGGCTTACGCCGAGCTAGTATATTGTAAAAACTCAGCTTGAGAACCTGAAAAAAAGAGGGTGGCAGCAGAGCTACAAATATTTATGTGAGTATTACAAAAAATACGGTAATACGATGGTTTCCCAAATCGTATGTTACAGAAAAAGGATTCAAGCTCAATTATTGGATTAGTGGTCAGAGAAAAGCATATAAAAAGGTGCTTTAGATAGGGAGCGTATTGTGTTTTTGGAGTAAATTGGAGTTATTTGATTCAGCAAAGATAAGGTCGGAGGGTGTTATATGGACTCAAAATCAGATATGAAACTGTGTCCGCGCTGTAAGACGGATATGAGACATATTTGTATGATGATAAGAGTCCGATATGCCCATATTTAGGTGGTCACAACGGACAAGCCTGTGGTTATTTTGTTGAAATGGATGTGTCATGCGAAGAGGAGAATGACGAATGGAACAGCAGGTTAAAGAAAATTTAATAGCGAAGCGGTATCCTGAAGCATGGAAAAATCGTCATATAAGATATACACCATTGCCCAAAGAAGAACAAAAGCCGATATACGATTTTTTCAAGAGAGCGTTTGATATAGCTGCAGCGTTCTGTGCGCTTATCCTTCTGTCATGGGTTATAGGACTTGCGGCCCTTGCAATAAAGCTTGAAGACGGAGGTCCGGTTATATATTCACAAGTACGGGTGGGCAAGGACGGACGTTTATTTAAGATGTACAAAATGCGTTCAATGCGCGTGGGTGCAGAAAAAATGAAAAAGATACTTTTGGATCAAAACGAGATGGACGGTCCTGTATTTAAAATGGAAAATGATCCCAGAATTACAAATGTTGGAAAATGGTTACGGCGAAGTAGTATCGACGAGCTGCCCCAATGCTTAAACATTCTAAAGGGAGACATGAGCATTGTAGGACCGCGACCACCGCTCGGTCATGAAGTGATGCAGTATGATGAATATGCGATGCGTAGACTTACGGTAAAACCGGGATTAACTTGCTACTGGCAGTGCAGTGGCAGAAGCGATATTGATTTTGACGAGTGGATGCAGCTCGATAATAAGTACATAAATGAGCGCGGGATGTGGACAGATATAAAGATGATATTTAAAACAATTCCGGCGGTATTTAAAAGTGACGGAGCATGTTGAGGAGTACATATGGATTATAAAGCGGTAAAGGGATATATGTCTGTAATAGGTCCGCGCCCGATCTTGCAGAAAGAACTTGAACTAGTAGTAAAGCGCAATGGCGCTCAGTAATACATAGGAGTATACGAAATGGTTACTAGTATAATTATACCTACACTAAATGCTGGCGACAGGATAGTAAGATTATTGCAGTCAATAATGGATCAGACTGTTGTGCCTGATGAGATATTGATTCTTGATTCGGAATCAACGGATGATACTGTTGAAAAATGTTGCAGATATGAAAAGGTTAAGGTATACCATATCAAAAGAAGCGAGTTTGATCATGGCGGAACCCGGGATTACGGCATGAGTAAGTCCAAAGGGGATATTGTCTTTTACTTGACCGATGATGCAGTGATAATGGAAAACGATTATATAGAAAGTATGTTGAACTACTTTGAAGATGAGGATGTTGCATTGGTCACCGGGAGACAGGTCGCAAGACCTGAGGCGACAGAAATAGAAAGACTGACAAGAGAATATAATTATCCGGACAAATTACTTATCCGAACCAAGAAAGATATAAGTAAGTTAGGGATAAAAGCCTTTTTTGCTTCGGATGTCTGTTCAGCATACAGAAAATCATTCTATTATGCTGTTGGTGGGTTTGAATCGCCTATACTTATAAGCGAAGACATGTTAATAGCGGCGCAATTTCTTTTTGCAAATATGAAGATAGTATATGCACCTGAAGCAAAAGTAATACATTCACATTCATATACGCTAAAGCAACAGTTTTCGCGTAACTTTGATATAGGAGTGGTTTTGGCACAGCATGAGGATATTTTTGAAGGAATACCTGTTCAGTCGGAGGGTATTCGTATGGTTAGATGGGTTATGCGGGAGCTGTTAAGGCATTTTAGGTTTATAAGCATGGTTCATTATATATTCGAATGTGCCGCTAAGCTTCTGGGGAATAAGATGGGGATGAATTACGATAATCTTTCTATGAAAACTGTTATGGCATGTACAATGAACAAGAAGTTTTGGGAGAAGGATGATATAAGATGTTTATAACGCTTTTGTTGGCTTTGTATGTGGCGCAGTTATTTATTGTAAAGCCGGGATCGGATATTTCGCAGAGATTCGGAAAAATGAATACATATACAAAATTTGGTCTCACTTATTCAGCAATTGTATGTTTGTTAATATTGGCATGGATGATGTGGCGTTTGTTCAGAAGAGGAAGTGAATTCGGAAAAAACACCAAGGACACCAGAAGTATAATTTTATTGTCTATGTTGCTCATTTCAGGTATAATAGCGAGTCTTGCAAATGGCGTCATGCCGCAGTTTGACTATATAATGAAATTGATTATGCCTTTCATGGTTTTCTATTATATAAAATATGCATGCAAAGAAAAGGAGTTTGAAAGGCTGCCTGGATTGATTTTAATTATAAATATAACAATGGTAGTACAGATAATTGTATGTAAGGCAATAACCGGTCATTTCTCGGCAAGTACATATTATACATATATTGGTACAGAAGAGTATTTTGGATATTACAACAGTCCTCATCCGCTATCTGCTTTGTTGGGGTTGTTCTCCGTATGGAATATATATTCAATACATCGCAAGCAGACTTTGGTTCTGAATATCGTGCTGTTTACTGCTAATATTCTGTTAGTTGTACTTCTCGGTGTAAGAACGTACATGGCAGCAGTCGCACTGTCTATAATTGTAATGATAGCGTATGGAACAAGAAATTCAAAATACAGATCATTTACAATAATAGCATTGATCTTTGTTGCGATAGCCGGCTTAATAATATACTTCAATATGGATAAGATATTTGCTGGGACACGATTGGATTCAAGCGTTAACACGTCAGAGATAACTTCAGGAAGAAACGGGAGATGGAAGCAGGATATGAATTATTATTTACATGAATACAATTTCCTGCAGCAGATTTTCGGCAAAGGATTTGGTGCTATAAACAATGTAAATATAAAGCTTAGAATAGGAAACATAAATTCGCTTAACGCAATTATTGATCTGCTTATGGATAATGGCGTTGTTGGTCTGCTGTTGCTTGTAGCATCATATAAAGATGTAGTTAAATATTGTGTCGGAAGAAATATGGAGTATGCTCAGGTTGGAATTATTGCTGTTATAGCAACAGGATTAATGATCAACAATATTCTTCCTTATGTTACCATAATGCCTATGGCGATAATCATGATGCTTTTAATAAACAGGAATAAATCAACAATACCGGAAAGGAAATAAAAATGCAGATACTTGCTATAAATCTGCCTCAGTTTCATTCGATACCTGAAAATGATGAATGGTGGGGCAAAGGATTTACCGAATGGGTAAATGTAAAAAAGGCAAAGCCGTTATACAAAGGGCATGTACAGCCTTTGGTTCCGTATAACAATAATTACTATGATTTATCAAGAGCAGATGATATGATCGCCCAAGCAAATCTTGCAAAGGAATACGGGATAGGTGGATTTGTTTATTACCATTATTGGTTTAATGGAAAAAAGCTGCTTGAAAAGCCTTGTGAGCTGCTGCTTGAGCATCCGGAAGCAGATATTGACTTCTGCTTCTGCTGGGCAAATGAACCGTGGACAAGAGCATGGGACGGAAAGAATAAGCAGGTCATTATGCCGCAGACTTTTGGCGGCAGAGAAGACTGGGAAGCGCATTTACAGTATTTTCTGAAGTTTTTCAGCGATGACAGGTATATCAAAAAAAATAATAAGCCAATGCTTTTTATATATTCTCCAAGCCGCATACCGCATTTTGAGGATATGATGGAATACTGGAATAAAAGAATCAAGGAGTATGGCTTTGACGGCATTTATCTTGTAGAGTACATAAGTACAATGAATCCTGATGCTTTCAGTAAGTATTCAGAGGCTGTAATGGAGTTTGAGCCGTTATTCACTTGCAGGTTTGGTATATCAAACATAAAAAAAGCGAAAAGATTACTGTGCAAAAAACTAAAGACTTTAGATGTTTTGGATTATGATTATATTTGGAAAAAGGTGATTGAACGGAACAGAACATATGGCGGCAGAGAGATATTCAGCGGAGCCTTGAGCGGATGGGATAACACTCCGCGCAAGGGGAAGGCAGGAATGGTTATAAAGAACGGTTCTCCTGAAAAATTTGAAAAGTACCTTAATCAGCTTGTTGACACCGTGCGTCAGGACGGATCTAAGGACTATATGGTTATAAACGCATGGAATGAGTGGGGAGAGGGCGCGATTTTAGAGCCGACAAAGCAGGATAGTTACAAGTATCTGGAGGCTATAAAGCGTATTTCCGAAAGAATAAGATAAGGATGTCGTATTATGCAGAAGAAGGAACTGTTCGAAAGGGTATATAACACAGATTTCAGCGGGCTTGAAGACTTTGATCCTGTTATGGTTCATTTGCTGGGATTATCAAAGTTGCCCAAAGCAGGCTATTCCTTAAAAAAAATGATATACAGTGCTGTAGGCATTAAGTATACCTTCAAAAAGAACAGCGGTTCGGCAAAAAAGCTTTTTATTTTTTCAAGCTCTTATATGAACCGCAAAGATTACAAGTCGTGTTTTGATTCTCTCACAGCTCTTATAGATGATGCGGTAATCGTAAAGGCGGAAAGGAAATGGCATATTTCGCCGACTTCTATAATAAGGCTTTTTAAGAGTTTTGCATGGTATAAAAAACTGAAAAATTTAAATATACAGCAAAAGATGTTCATTATTTCTCAGCTTTACGAGGGATATAATTCATTAAAGAATATACAGAAGCTTACGCAAAATGAAGAGATTACTGTCTGCACAACCTTCTGTGATACACACTTAGTGGACAGCCTTGCTGCAGAATATTTCAATAAGCTTGATGTGACGACGGTAACTCTGCAGCATGGTCATTTTGCGGATGTTCCGGAAATTGATGATTACAGCACAAGAATTCATTTTACTAAATGTATAAGTGATTATTTGCTTACATTTGGCGAGTACACAAATGAGCAGGCTGTCCGATGCGGCATGAATGAGGGTAGAGTAAGAGCGCTCGGAATGCTGAAGCATATAGGGAAAGTGGCTCCAGGTGAGCTTAAGCTAAGCAGAACCAATACCTTTGGTGTTATTATGAGCTTTGATAAAGAACGCAAAGCTAATATTGCCATGCTTAAAATTGCAAATGAATTTGCTTCAATATCAGGGATGGAATATATTGTACGTTTTCACCCGAGCAGTAACCCGGATGATTATATTGGGTTTATAGATAAAACCTATGGCAGCAATCCTAAGCTTAGCATGGATGAGTTCTCTTACAGATCGGAGTTTCTGATGATTGGTAAGAGTACCATGTTCATAGAAATGATGTATGATCTTAAGCCGGCATTTATATATGCGTCGGAGCCTGCTGAGGATTCTTTTCCGGGAATAGATTGGTGTAAGTTTAAAAATTCTGAGAATTTGAATCATATATATCAGAGTATATTCGAAGATACGGAAAAGCTTAAAGGATACGTATTTGATACGAGAGATAAGCTGTGCAGAATAAATAATGTTGCAGAAAATTATATTGAGTTCTATAAGGGATTAGATTGATTTGGTTGGAAAGGGTAGTGAGTTATGAAGGAATTGGAAAGATATATTATTAGTTTGGTCAAATCTGAATTAAATGATAAATCGCCCGTTCCTCTGCCAGACGGTATAACATACGATGATATTATGAGTTTTGCGAGTCGCAATAAGCTTGACAATATTGTGTATCGGTCACTAAGCAGAATATATGATGATTTTGCCGATAAATATTGCACTGTTTTTGATCAAACTATTATGGTGGAAGCAGTTCAGCAGCTTGAGCTTGATGCGGTTATTGAGATGTTTTCAGAAAACAGGATTTCTCATTTGCCTATGAAGGGCAGTATATTAAAAAATATGTATCCTATGCCTGATATGCGTCAGCAAGGAGATATTGATATTCTTGTACATAAGAAGGACTTGATAAAGGGCAGAGAGCTTCTCATAGGACTTGGATATACCTTCAAAGAGCATGATGCGTATGAAGGGCATGATGTGTTTTATAAGGATAAAATAATATGTCTTGAGCTTCATGGTGATATGCTGAAGCCTGCAGATAGGGGATTTAAGCGCTATCATGATATTTGGGGAAGAGCATATAAGAGAGAAGGCAGTGAATATTGCTATGGTATCCCAAAGGAGGATATATATATATTTATGATGCTGCATCTTATAAAACATCTGACAGAAGGCGGTGCCGGTATCAGAATGCTGATAGATATATGGCTGATGGATGAAAAATGGGGGCATGAGCTTAATTATAAGTCAATTGAGAAATATGCATCTAAAATCGGTGTTTTGAAAGCGTTCAATAACATCAGGGAAATTGCGGATTTCTGGTTTGGTAATTCACAAGTGATTTCATCATCAGCTGAAAAATTGGGTGAATATATTCTTAACAGTGATATTTACGGAAGCAAGGACGAAAAGCATTTCATTGAGTATTCGCGCTATGAAGGAATGGACAGAAGCGCATGGGCGAGATTTAAAAATGCTTTTTTCAGAGTATTTAAACGATATAATCTCATGCGTAAGGAATATGATGTTTTAAATAAATATCCATGGTTGCTGCCAATAATGTGGGTGCACAGGCTGTTTAGGATTGTGTTTACCCAAAGAGAAAAGATCACAGATACTCATGCGGAATATGCGGGAATAGATAAAGAAAAGTTGGAAGCGGCAATTGAATATAATAAGCAACTAAAAGCGCTTGTAGGCGTTGAATAAATAGGAGAAATATTATGAACATTAAAGCATTAGTGGCTGTTCGTTCAGGATCGCAAAGAGTAAAAAATAAGAATATCAGACCATTTGCGGGAAGCACGTTGCTCGAGATCAAGCTTGAACAGCTAAAGAGGATCCCTGAGCTGGATGGTATCGTTGTTAACTCAAATGATGATGAAATGCTGAGAATTGCATCTGAAATGGGTTGTGAAACGGTTAAAAGAGATCCCTATTATGCAAGTAATGAGGTTTCAATGAGCGATGTTTATGCAAATATGGCAGAAAACTGTGACTGTGATGTTATAGCTTATATAAATGTAACAAATCCGCTTATTGAGGACAGCACTATTTCTGCCGCGATCAAAACATATGAAGAGAATGCCGGAAGTTTCGACTCTTTGAATTCGGCTCATCTTGTTAAGGAATTTATGTTTAAGGACAACCTTCCTATAAACTATGACCTTCGTCATCAGCCGCGCAGCCAGGATCTCCCGGATATTTATGCGTTGAATTTTGCTGTGAGTATAATTTCAAGAGAGAAAATGATCGAGTGCAAGAATGTTGTCGGATATAAACCCTATATATACGGAATAGACGAAGTCGAAGCAACTGATATAGATAATCCGATAGATTTTGAATTTGCTGAGTTTGTATATAAGAAGAAGCACGTATGAGGATATCTATTATAATACCTGTTTATAACACAGATAAGACCTTTCTGGACCAATGTGTACATAGTATACTAAATCAGAGTGTGACAGATGTGGAGGTTCTTATAGTAGACGATGGTTCAGAAAATGTCTGTGCGACTCAGTGTGATTCATACGCTGAACACGATAACCGCGTAAAGGTGTTTCATATCCGTAACTGCGGTGTAGCAAAAGCGAGGAATTTTGGGATTGATCATGCTGAGGGCGAATGGATAGCCTTTGCTGACAGTGATGATTGGTTTGAGAACGATGCGTTTTCTGTTATAGGTGATAATCTTGATAGTGATATTGATATGCTGATATTCGATTCCTACAGAAGAACCGGAGATCTGACCGAGCATAATCATTATTTTGAGTCAGAAACTATATTTGAAGGCGACGACAAGGATAAGCTTCAGTTACAGGCATTGTGGAAGTATGTGTGCGATGGTTATTATCCGAAATACAATACAGTGGGAACTCCGTGGGGTAAGATCATACGTGCGGATATAATAAAGAATGCGAAGCTGCATTTTCCTGAGAACATGAAAATTCGTGAGGATATGATTTTTATTTTATATGCAATACAGAATAGCGGAAATATAAAATATATTCGGAATGAGCTATATAATTATCGTATCCATAGTGAGTCTGCAATGAATATAAAGCGGTCTCCAGAAGAAGAATATGAAATACGTCACAGAATTTCATCAGAGGTCAGGACTTTTAATAAAACATTCAATAAAGCGGGACTCTTCGAAGCCGCGTATAATATTCATTTGCTGAATGAGGCAATGGCTGTTTGCAGATTGTATCATGGCGATAAAAGTAAACTGGCTTCAAGATTAAGGGAAGAACCGTATATAACAGCGATAAAAAAAGCGGATGTTAAATATCTGGATTCGATGACAAAGCTAAAAAAGTCATTTTTGGTACATGAAAATTACAACATGCTGTATTTAATGGAGAGATCAATAGACATCGCAAAAAAAATAAAGCATTTGATAAAATAGAGGAGGACAATCCCATGAAAGGAATTATTTTAGCCGGAGGGTCGGGCACACGTTTGTATCCGCTGACAATGGTAACATCAAAGCAGCTTTTGCCAATATATGATAAGCCGATGATATATTACCCTATGTCGGTTTTGATGCGCGCGGGAATAAGAGATATTTTGATTATCTCAACCCCTCTGGATACTCCGAGATTCAAAGAGCTTTTAAAGGACGGCTCACAGTTTGGCGTCAATCTTTCGTATGAGGTTCAGCCTTCGCCAGATGGACTTGCGCAGGCATTTATAATCGGTGCGGATTTCATAGGTGATGATACTGTAGCTATGGTTTTGGGTGACAATATATTTGCAGGTCACGGGCTGAGAAAAAGACTTAAAGAGGCTGTGAATAATGCCGAAAACGGCAAGGGCGCGACTGTTTTCGGTTACTATGTTGATGATCCTGAGCGGTTTGGAATTGTTGAGTTTGACGAGAACGGCAAAGCAATATCAATTGAAGAAAAGCCTGAAAAACCAAAGAGCAACTATTGTGTTACAGGGTTGTATTTCTATGATAACAGGGTAGTAGAATATGCAAAGAATCTTAAACCATCCGCACGAGGTGAGCTTGAAATAACAGATCTTAACAGAATATATCTTGAAAGCGGTGAACTGAATGTTGAGCTTTTAGGGCAGGGCTTCACATGGCTTGACACGGGAACGCATGAGAGCCTTGTGGATGCTACAAACTTCGTTAAAACCGTTGAAACGCATCAGCACAGAAAGATCGCTTGCCTTGAGGAAATAGCATATCTCAACGGATGGATAACAGAGGATGAGGTATTAAAGGTTTATGAGGTATTAAAGAAGAATCAGTACGGACAGTACCTTAAGGATATTCTGGACGGAAAGTATCTTGACAGCTGATATAAGGAGTATAAAATGGCTAAGACTATAATAGTAACAGGTGGTGCGGGTTTTATAGGAAGCAACTTTGTGTTTCTTATGTTAAAGGAGCACTCGGACTACAGAATAATATGCTTGGACAAGCTTACATACGCGGGCAATCTTTCAACATTAGAGCCTGTGATGAATAATCCTAATTTCAGATTTGTAAAGGCGGATATTTGTGACAGAGAAGCCGTATACAAGCTGTTTGAGGAGGAGAAGCCGGATATAGTTGTGAATTTTGCGGCGGAGTCTCATGTAGACCGCTCTATTGAGGATCCGGGCATATTTTTACAGACTAATATCATGGGAACTGCAACGCTTATGGATGCGTGTCGGAAATACGGAATAGAGCGTTATCATCAGGTATCAACAGACGAGGTTTACGGTGATTTACCGCTTGACCGTCCTGACCTGTTCTTTACAGAGGAAACACCGATACATACCTCAAGTCCGTACTCGTCATCAAAAGCCGCGGCTGATCTGCTGGTTTTGGCATATCACAGAACTTATGGTCTGCCAGTAACGATCTCACGCTGCTCAAATAATTACGGACCATATCATTTCCCTGAAAAGCTTATTCCACTTATGATAGCGAATGCACTGGCGGACAAGCCGTTGCCGGTATATGGCGAGGGACTGAATGTTCGAGACTGGCTTTATGTTGAGGATCATTGCAAAGCGATAGATCTGATCATTCATAACGGCAGAGTAGGTGAGGTATATAACATAGGCGGTCACAATGAAAAGACAAATATCTATATAGTAAAGAAAATTTTGGAGTTACTGGATAAGCCGGAAAGCTTAATTACATATGTAACAGACAGAAAGGGTCATGATCTGCGTTATGCCATAGATCCGACAAAAATACATAATGAGCTTGGATGGCTGCCGGAAACAATGTTTGATGACGGCATAGTTAAAACAGTACAGTGGTATCTTGATAATAAAGACTGGTGGGAGAACATCATCAGCGGTGAATATCAGGATTATTATGAGAGAATGTATGGTGACCGATAATGAAAGTATTAGTAACAGGTGTAGCAGGACAGCTTGGCTATGATGTTATGGGTGAGCTGCAACGGCGCGGTCATAACGGAATAGGAACGGATATCGCAGAGGTAAGCGGTATGATGTTTATCAGATTAGATATAACAGACAGTGAAGCGGTGGAGAGAGTAATATCAGAAACAAAACCGGATGCAGTGGTACACTGTGCCGCATGGACGGCTGTTGACGCGGCAGAGGATGAGGAAAACCAGGCAAAGGTATATTCAATAAACGTAACCGGAACAGAGAATATATCGAAGTCATGTAAAAAACACGGCTGCAAGATGATCTATATAAGTACAGATTACGTTTTTAACGGTCAGGGAACAGAACCGTGGCAGCCGGACTGCAAGGATTATGCACCGCTTAATGTTTATGGACAGAGCAAGCTTGACGGCGAAAAGGCTGTTATTGAGAATCTTGATAAGTATTTTATCATACGCATTGCATGGGTATTTGGCAAAAACGGAAGTAACTTTATAAAGACAATGCTGAATGTCGGAAAAAAATATGACACAGTTAGAGTGGTAAATGATCAGATTGGTACACCTACATATACATATGATCTTGCGCGATTATTGGTCGATGTGATAGAAACTGAAAAATACGGTTATTATCATGCGACAAATGAGGGCGGATATATAAGCTGGTATGATTTTACATGCGAAATTTTCAGACAGGCAGGATACACAACAAATATTATTCCTGTAACAACAGAGGAATACGGCTTGTCAAAAGCGGCAAGACCTTTTAACAGCCGTTTGGATAAGAACAAGCTGAAAGAGACTGGATTTGAGCCTCTTCCGGCATGGCAGGACGCATTGAAAAGGTATTTAAAGGAGATTGAATATTAATGGGACAGATAAAGGTAACAAAAGCGCCTATTGAGGGCTTGTACATAATTGAGCCGACTGTTCATGGTGACAGTCGCGGTTATTTTACAGAAACATATAACCAAAACGATATGCGCGAGGCAGGGCTGGATATGGTATTTGTTCAGGATAATCAAAGCATGTCAACAAAAGGCGTTCTGCGCGGACTTCATTTTCAGAAGGAATTTCCTCAGGGAAAGCTTGTGCGTGTAATCAAAGGCAGCGTGTTCGATGTGGCAGTAGATTTGAGAAGCGGCAGCGATACCTACGGCAAATGGTTCGGTGTTGAGCTTACAGAGGAGAATAAAAAGCAGTTTTATATTTCCGAAGGATTTGCGCATGGTTTTCTTGTGCTGAGTGATACTGCTGAATTTTGCTATAAAGTAACGGACTTCTATCATCCGGGCGATGAGGGCGGTCTTGCATGGAACGATCCGGAAATAGGTATAGAATGGCCTCAGTTAACTGGTAAATACAATGGCACCGCATCGGCGGAAGGTTATGCGCTTTCTGACGGTTCACCTCTTAATTTGAGTGACAAGGATCAGAAGTGGCTGGGCTTGAGGGATACGTTCAAGTTTTAATTATTCTGCTGAGAGGATGATTGGGAATGGATACAAAGGATCTGATTAAAATAATATATCACAATGTAAGAAATACATATAAGTATCTTATGCATCCGGCAAAGAAACGCCGAAATCCCAAAATAAACATTATATTTCTTGTTGTCAGAACGAATGTATGGAATTCAGTTAAATCAATTTATGACGCAGCTAAGAGAAATGACAAGATCAATACATATGTTGTTGCATTACAGTCATATCATAATGGCGAGATAGATTCAGAAGATAGCAGCGTATACGAATTTTGCAAAACTATCGACAGCAACACAATAAAAGCTTATAACCCTGAAACAAAAACGTATTATGATTTGGAAGAACTAAAACCAGACTATATATTTCTTAATGTGCCGTATGACGAAGAATATCCGGAACCATACAAATCGGAAAGGCTTTCTCGCATAGCTAAGCTTTGTTATGCATCCTACGGATATACCATAAAGAAAAGTAAATTGCAGAAAATTACGGTGCGGCCAAGTATAATGAGATATGTGTCATTTATTTTTGCGTGTAATAATATTATGTACGGCTATTACAGAAAGCGTATGATACTTACTGAGCTTGTAAGCGGCAAGCGGTTATATAATATAGGATTTCCCAGATTTGACATATACAAAAATCTTGCTTATAAAGAGAGCGAATATAAAACAATAATGTGGCTTCCTCGCTGGACAACGGAAAGTCAGGTGGCGCAGGGAAATGAGCCAAGCAGCTTTTTTAAATTAAAGGACAAAATTCTTGATTATATAGATAATAATCCGAAGTGTGAACTTATAGTACGGCCTCATCCTAAGGCGTTTGAAAACTATATTAAGAATAATATGATGACTGAAACCGAAGTTACGGCATATAAGGAAAGAATAGAGGCTGCAGACAATGTCAGTTATGATACAAATCCGTCATACTACGAAAATCTTATTAAGTCAGATATTCTTATTGCCGATTTTACATCTATACTTGCAGAGTATTTTGTTACAGGCAGACCGATCATATATTTTGGAAATGGCGATAATTATCCTCCGGAGCATAGAGGGATGTATGAATCTTTCTACCACGTAGATTCATGGGAGATGGCGAAAGGCATTTTAAATGATTTAATAAACGGCATAGATTATAAGAAAGAACAGAGAGAACAGGCCGTATCAGATTTCATGAAGGACAAGCCGCATAATGTGGGCGAGCATATAATAAATATATTGGTTAATAAATATAAAAAGGAGTAAACATGATATACGGAGCAGTTTTAGCAGGTGGTATAGGTAAGCGCGTTGAGCGTTATTCCATACCAAAGCAGTTTATCACAATAGGCGGAATCCCTATCATAGTTCTGACATTGCAGCAGTTCCTTAAAAATAAAAGGCTGGATATAATATATGTAGCTGTTCATAAGGATTGGATTGTTTATGCGGAGAAACTGTTCAACAACAGCTTTTCCAAGGAGGAACTGAGTAGAGTTCGCATAGTTTCGGGCGGAAAGGAACGGCTTGATTCCTTTACAAATATAATGGATGATATCATAGAAAGAACAGGATTGAACGGTGATGATGTTCTTATATGTCATGATTCGGTACGTCCGTTTGTAAGGCAGCAGATGATAGATGATTGCATCTCTGCAACTATGGAGGAAAAGTTGGCTCTTACTGTAGTGCCTGTAACAGATACTATACATACCGCGTACGTGGATGAAGCGTTTCTTGACGGCACTCTGGACAGAAATGGCTTGTATAACGGTCAAACTCCGTCGGGTTTCAACCTGAAACTTTTGCACGATTCTGTAACTCAATTCAGCGACGAGGAAAAAAAGAGGGTAACAGGAACGACGCAGCTTATGCTTAAGCTCGGATATAAGATAAAAATAGTGAATGGGCATACGAGCAATTTCAAAATCACTACTGATAATGATCTTGATGTTGCAGACCGGGTTATGCGTTCGGTTTCAAAAACAAGAGGAACACAGCTTCTTGACTGCACCCTTCGCGATGGTGGAATTGTGATAGGCTTTGACTTTGGGCTTGAAAGGATGCAGAAAATAAAGAGCTGTCTTGAAAATGCGGGTGTTGAGTATATAGAATGTGGTTATATAAACGAAAAGACGGGCAGCAAGGAAGGGCGTACATGCTTTGATAATGAACAGAGCATAAAGGATACTTTACTTAAAACCGGTAAAAAACCGGGAGTTACATATGTTGCCATGATTGATTACGGCACATTCGACCTGAATAAGCTGCAGCCGGCGGATGAAAATGGGATCGACGGCATACGCTATGCTTTTCATAAGGAGAACTGGCACGAGTCGATAGCGGCAGCAAAGACTATTATAGAAAAGGGTTATGATTTATATATACAGCCGATGGTATCGGTGAGATATTCAGATGAGGAATTCAGAGAACTTATATCATGTTGTAATAATGAGCTGCCTGAAGCAAAGGCTTTTTATATTGTGGATAGCTTCGGACAGATGGATAATATGATGTTGCTGCATAAGCTTGAAATAGCTGATCGCTATGTAAGCGATACTATGAAGATAGGTTTTCATGCGCATAATAACCGCCAAATGGCATTTTCCAACGCGTGCGCTATGATAAATTATCCTGCAAAACATGAGCTGATGCTTGACGCAAGTATTATGGGTATGGGTAAGGGTGCCGGCAATTTGTGCACTGAGCTTGTAATGCCCGTACTTATAGCAGAGGGCAGCAGTTATAGTACCGTTGAGATCTACGATGAAATATCAAGCTATTTCTCGGAGGTAATAAAAACAAACCCATGGGGATATTGTCTTGATTATTATCTTTCATCCTTATATGGCTGCACACCAAGCTATATATCAATATTCGTTAAGGATAAGCGAGTAACAACGGATATTCTTGTAGACCTACTTAAAAATATGCCTGCTGAAAAGAAGGCAGCGTGTGACAAATCTTTTGCAGCGGAATATCTGAAAGAGTTTTTTGGAGAATTGTAAGAGGTATGCCATGGGTTTAGAGCAGATGCTTAAATACAGAAACAGTATATACGGATTTTGTGCGATTTGGATTGTGTTGTTTCATGTATATGGAGGGCCAGAGAAAGAACTTTCAATTGTTGGTAATTTAATCTCGTGCGGTAATATGGGAGTAGATATTTTTCTCTTTCTTTCTGGTGTGTGTCTTTCGCTTTCCTTTAAATCAAAAAAAGCATTGACTATATCAGCTATTTCAAGAAAAGAGTAGCGAGAGTGGTAATTCCGTATTTTATTATTGCAACACCATATTGGATATGGAAATGTATTATTGAAGTTCCAAAGGAAACTGCCATTAAATCTTTTGCGCTGTTTCTTGGGGATGTTTCTTCGGCTACTTTTTGGTTGAGAGGCACTCAAACCACTTGGTTTGTTTTTGCAATATGTACCTTCTATATATTTTTCCCTTTGATTTATAAAATCCTGAGAAGGAAAGATAAGATGGGAACACTTGTACTAATCGGATGCTCGGTGATTTTTGCTGCAATATCTGATCATATTCCAATCGTGAGAAACAGTTCTATTATGTGGGCTAGGCTGCCGATATTTATTATAGGTGTCTTGTGCGGTATCAATATTGAGAAAATAAATTTTGACAGCAGATTAAAAGCGAAAAGATTAATAACAATATTGTCTTGGGCATTAATTGTGGTCTGTTGCGGTTGCTTTTCAATACGGAATACGATTAGTGCCCGTATTATTCTATGGTTCTCCTATGGAATCCTTGGATTGGCTGTGTTGGTATGTATTGCATCAATACATTGTGTAAAAATTGAGAAATGCAAAAATATTGTTGCCGCGTTTGATCGTTGGTTGGGATGGGTAGGGAACATATCCCTTGAAATGTATTTAGTACATATTCCTCTTAGGCATTTGCTTAGATATTATGAGATTTTTGATCAATTGGGCTTATGGCTCTATGCGTTTTTACCATTAGTTACTTTGCCGATAGCACTTATAGGGAACAAGATTAGTACGCTTGTATCCAAAAAGATAAATCATATGGAGGCGTTTAAATGAGAGTATATTCTATATTCGATGATTTTGGAGAAGAACCGGTACGAACGCTTGAAGCCGCAGGTATTTCTGTGAATGTTCATCCATTGGGCGTGCCGAGACCGGATTCTGTGCAGATAAAAAAAATACTGGAAGAGTACAATGGAGTCATTATAGGAACATCCCAAAAACTGACTGAGGATATGTTTGAGAACATTATAAGCCCAAGGATTATAGGTACAGCTTCAGTAGGACTTGATCATATCCGGATTCCCGATAATAAGAAGGATCTTATTACAGTGTTCAACACTCCAATGGCAAATGCTCAATCTGTGGCGGAATACACGATGGGCTGTGCTCTCGCTTGCTGTAAAAGGCTTGCTGAGGGGAGCGAACTGTACAGAGAGGGAAGAAACAACAAGGCGCTCGTAAGAAAGCCAGATGATCTGAGAGGAAAAACTCTCGGTGTTATCGGAGCGGGGAACATATCAAGACGGATTATGGAGTATGGACGATTCTTCGGTATGAACATTATCTGTTGGACAGCGCATCCGGAAAGACATGATGAGATAAAAGAAATTGGTGTGCAATTTACCGGAATGGAGAAGCTTTTGGAAACAGCAGATGTTATATCTGTAAACCTTCCCAATAATGACGGGACGAAGAAATTGATTTCAAGAAAATGCGTTGACTTGATGAAGGATACCACAATTTTTATCAGCGTGTCCAGATTAGCGACGGTTGATAGCGTTGCGCTTTTTGAAAGAGCGGTAAAGAACAGCAGCTTTTATGTTTGTCTTGATATAGATGTCGATAAAAATGTGGTTGGTTCAATTCCGGATGTCCCCAATGTGTTGATAACGCCTCATATAGCAGGTGGAACTAATGAGACAAGGAAAAGAATGTTTATTGAAGTGGCAAGACAAATTGCTAATATAAATGGAGGCAAACATGATAAATAAGATAAAACGTTTTTTGGGATCTAAAATTCATAATTTCGTTTATTGGCATTTTAATTATGATCGGGTTGCAGAAAGAAAAATCAAGAAGTCTATAGACATTTGGCACAGAGGTAAGATTTTTAAACGCCTTAGAGCAGAAATGATGTGGTATAGTCTGGAGAAAAAATATACGACAAGTTATCCGCCCAGTATTACAATAGGTAAAAATCTTCGTATCGAGCACTGTATGGGAACAAGAATTGGACAAACAGCAGTTATTGGTGATAATGTGAGAATATACCAATATGTTAATATTATAGCAAAGGTTGTGGGAGATCAGGACAAATTAGATAAGGGTGAGAGAAGACATGCTAAAATCGGCAATAATGTGATTTTATCTGCCGGTTGTATGATTATTGGTCCGGTAACAATAGGTGATAATTGTATCATCGGGGCAAGAGCTTTGGTTACACATGATGTTCCTCCGAATTCGATTGTGATCGGTACGAATCAGATCAAGCCGAGAACCGCCGATCAAGTGGCACCAAAATATGCTACCAGAAAATAAAAAGCTTTTAAATGGCGGTAGTGATTGTATTGCTTTTAGTAAAACAATACAGCATTGAAGGAGAACAATTTGATGGAAAAGCCGAGCGTAAAGAAAAATTTTATATACAATACATTTTTTCAAATATTAAGTGTTATAACCCCGTTTATAACGGCTCCGTATGTAGCGCGGGTCCTGGGTGCAAATGGAGTTGGAATATATAGCTATACGTCTTCCATACAAACATATTTTTCGATGTTTGCAACTTTGGGAACAGCCTCATATGGCGCAAGAGAAATTGCGAGAAATAGAGAAAACGCGCAGATGAGGAGTAAATTGTTTTGGGAAATTGAACTTATGACAGTTATAACAACTGTCATTTGTCTTGCAATATGGTTTACTCTGATATTATGCAGCAGCGCAAACAGAATTTACTATATTGTTCTGACGTTTAGTATATTGGCAACTCTGTTTGATATATCCTGGTTTTTTACAGGTCTTGAACAGTTTAAGATTATTGTTATAAGGAATACTATTTTAAAAATTCTTGGTGTAATCTGCATTTTCCTATTTGTGAAAACAGAACATGATTTAGCAAAATACATACTTATTTTTTCAATGTCAAGCTTTTTATCAAGCTTGTCGGTATGGCCATATCTGAAACGGTATATAGTGAGGGTTTCGTTCAGAGATTTAAAAATATTACGGCATTTTAAAGAGACAATAGTTTATTTTATTCCGACTATATCCAGTTCGGTATATCTTGTATTAGATAAAACCCTTATAGGATTAATAACAAAAGAAAATTCTCAAAACGGATATTATCAACAAGCAGAAAAGATAATAGAAATTGCAAAGAATATTTCTTTCAGAGCTCTTAATGGAGTTATGGGAGTCCGAATGTCCTATCTGTTTGCTGAAAAAAAATTCAAAGAAATTCATATGAGAATAGAAAATTCTATAAATATTATTCTATTTATGGGTATTGGATGTGCATTCGGAATATCCGGAATAGCAAAGGATTTTGTGCCTATATTTTACGGAGCCGGATATGAGGACGTAATATACTTATTATATATTTTCTGTCCGGTTATAGTTATAACAGGTATAACTACATGTACGAGTTCACAATATTATGTGCCTGTTGGTAAACGCATGCAAAATACGAAGTATATTCTTGTTGGATCAGCTATTAATCTTATATTAAATATGATAGCCATCCCTAAGTTTAAATCATATGGCGCTGCGGTAGCAACAATTGCCGCTGAATTGGTTATTTTAATTCTATATATAAAAAACAGCTCAGGATATATGCCCCCAAGATTGTTATTGAAAACTGGGTGGAAAAAATTGCTTGCCGGTTCTGTAATGTTTACTGTGGTGGTATTGATCAGCTGTATTAAGCTCACACCTATAATAAAAGTTGCGGCAGAGATATCATGCGGAGCTGCAGTTTATATTATAATGTTGTTATTGCTGCGTGACCGGTGGTTTATTGGTCTGGCTAAAAATATGTTTGGAAAGATAAAAAGAAAATAAAAACATTATTTGTTGAGGGGAGTGTTGGTTATGATATACATAAAGAGAATAATCAAAAAAATGTTTCAATTTATTTGTAGAATTATCCCTGTGAAGAGAAAGGTTGTAGCGAGCAGTTTTGGGGGCAAAAGATATGGAGATAACAGTAAAGCTATTATAGAGGCGTTGCATGAAATAGACAATTCTATTGATATAGTATGGATAAAGGATAATAAATACACTTACAGCGTTCCCAACTATATAAGAGTGGTAAATAAGCAATCAATCATTAGAAGATATTATGAATACACAACGGCTAAGGTGTGGATTGATACACATTATCTGCCTACCGACTTAATACGCAGAAAGAAACAGATGTTTATCGAAACGTGGCATGGCGGTTTATCAATAAAGAAAGTCGGATATGGAAATGCTGATTTCGAAAAAAACAATAAAAAAAATCCGGGAGCGGATCGCACAGCAAAATTTGCATCGGTATGTATTTCAAACTCATCGCATTTAGATCATGTATATCGTGATGAGCTTAATTATAAAGGTCCTATATATAAATGCGGGTATCCGAGAAATGATATTCTTTTTGCAGATAATAAAGAAATAAGAAAAAAGGTATGCAGATTTTATAATATTCCGGATAATAAAAAAATCATACTTTATGTGCCTACATTCAGAGATGGGGAGCGTAGCTATGACAGTGAAAAATTGTATAGATACTTATACGGAATAGATTTTGATCTGTTGTGCAGTAATATGTCAAAAAAGTTCAAAGGTGACTGGATCGTTTTGGTGAAGCTGCATCCCGGTTTGATTATGAGCGGGATCAATATATGTGACAGCAGTAACACCATAGATGCGACACAATATACCGACATACAGGATTTGATAATGGCTTGCGATATCTGCATCTCAGATTACTCAAGTACGATATTTGAAGCTGCTGTAAGAAAAGTACCATGTTTCACTTTTGCGCGGGATTTTGAACAATACAAGGAAAAACGTGGCGTGGAATTTGAAATGGAAGAATTGCCTTTTCCGTATGCGGTTGATAATGAGGAACTTATGCGAAATATTGCTGAATTTGATTATAATGACTATCTTAAAAAATGGGAAGAATTTAAAATAAAAACCGGATTGTATGAAACAGGTCATGCTTCATATGATGTTGCAATGAAGATAAAGGATTATATTAACGGAAAACAGATAAGCTGGGATTAAATTATAGATTTCGGAGGAAAAAATGAAGCGAGTAATTACATATGGCACGTTTGATTTATTACATTACGGACATATAAATTTGTTGAAGAGAGCAAAGGCATTGGGAGATTACCTTATTGTTGTTCTTTCAAGTGATGAGTTTAACTGGGTCGAGAAACAAAAGAGATGTTATTTTACATATGAACAGCGAAAGGCGTTATTAGAGGCGATACGCTATGTGGATATGGTTATACCGGAAACAAATTGGGAACAAAAGAAAACGGATGTACATGAATATCACATAGATACATTCGTCATGGGCGATGATTGGGAGGGGAAATTTGATTTCCTTAAGGATGAGGGAGTAGAAGTGGTGTATCTCCCACGTACCCCGGATATAAGCACGACTCAGATAAAACAGGACTTAAAATAATATTCATACTTAATATAAGATGGATTTTTTGATACGAATAAAAAACGGGATCTTGTCTGCGACATATAAATATACAGGAGTTTCACTCATAATAGCTACTGTGTTTATGTTTATGTATCTGTATATACGCCGTATAGGCGTAAAGAGAACTATACGGTTGTGGATAAGGCATCTTAAAACCGATAAGGAATTCAGAAGAGTTTTCTTTTTTGCGTTTTATACAGCAATGATAATCGGGCGCACTCTGTTTTGTAGAGAATATGAGGCACATCCGCTTAGACTTGTTATGCAGGGGTGGCAGCTGCGCAACTCAGATAATGTAGCCGATTCGCAAAGTATAGAAAATATTTTGTTGTTTATTCCGTTTACTTTGATCGGACTGTATGCCTTTGGTAATAGAATATTTCAAAGTCGGAAAAGAGGCCTGTTGATGATTATGGGGATTTCGGCTGTAACATCTTTTGGAGCGTCACTATTTATTGAGCTGTGTCAGATAATCTTCAAATGCGGAACTTTTCAGGTCTCAGATCTTATATTCAATACATCGGGAGGCGTTATTGGCGGAATATTATATTGGTTTGTGAGTAAATTGCACCACAGGCAGAAAAAGGCTTCTGCCTGTGTTATACAAACTTAACTGCTTTGATGGCGTATATTGACCTTTCCGGGAGAGATAGCATCTGTGAAGAAAATAATATTTGCACCGGGATACAATAAAAAGAGTTGATCCCATATCTGCATGTCTGATATATCGGCTGATTGTCCAGAACTATTAAGTATGGCTTTTTTTATATCGGGATACACTGTTAAATAATCATTCGGTGTCATTAAGGGGAATGGCGTATAAATCATTAGTTGCCGCGTTTCTGCTTCGCCGTCAATGTTCATGACTATTTTATATCCAAATGGCTCATATTCGTCAGGTAAAGTGCCGCAGGTAAGCATAAGATCATTCAATACAGATTTACTATGTGTAAAGCGTATGTACCGTGTTGTGTTTCCTGTAGTGAAAGTGTTGACGGCTGTGTCTGTAAGTGTGCGAATATAGTTTTTGTTTTCGTCGTATTCGCAAGCTCTGATATCCCACTGGCCGCCTATAGCATTATTTGTCGAATAAATGGTTCGTGGGTCAACTTCAATATAATCCGATGCAAACAGAACAACTGTATCGTTTAATACTAACTGTCCCGATATGCCAATTCGGCTGTTATTAATGATGGCGGATTTATCAAACAGGTTCGCTGTTATAATTCCAACATTACCAGCTTCATTGCCGTAAAATGTGATTTCCTTTATCGTATGCTGTCTTGTTGCGCGTATCGTGAGTGGTGGCACACCGGACACAGTTCTGAGCATCTGCCTCAACTTGGAGGCGTGCTTTAGGTGCACACCGCCAAGAGGGTATTTCTATTGTACTCATATTATCACCTCGCTTATCTGTCTGTGCGAATAACGGATATATAGCCGTCACCTCCAGATGTGATATATAGATTTTTGTCCAACCTTGAACAAAAATCATAGTAGAATGCGTCCTCAGTAAGCTTCATGCATTCGGAAGAGGTGTCGTTTTCGGCATAGCTTGCTTTGGGCGCGACGGAAATTATGCCGTCGGTTTGATTAAGAATATTAACGCTGTAGCCGGATTCGTACTGAATGCAATAGGTTTCTCTGGCTTGCGCGTTAATTGTGATTAGATTAGTTCCTTTGATAGTGTTCATAATTTTTCTTCCTTTCATTTAATATAGGAGCATTATAACATAAAAGAATATGAAAGTATATAAAATATAGGCCGCGCCGGTAAAAGAAATGCTTATTCAAAAATAATACCGGATATATAAATATTTTCGGAGGTACAAATGATTACAAAGAAACTTGTTGATAAAGATGGTTGGGAACAAATCCCGGTATATGGAGCTGTAATTGCAGGGGAGCCAACCGAGAACTATCCAATCGAAGGTGAATATGAAAAAATTTCGCCTAAACTTGCTTCGATGGGGGATATGTTTGCTATGCGCATATGGGGCGACAGCATGGAGCCTGAAATGCATGAGGGTGATGTTATCATTGTGCGCTCTCAGCATGATTGTGAAACCGGTGACACTGCTGTGGTTTCAGTAGGGGGGAATAAGGCAACCGTAAAAAAGATTGATATAAATGACAAACAGATTAATGTGATTCCGCTAAACGACAAATATCCGAATATACTCTATGATAAAAACAATATTTCCGAAGATATAAAAATCATGGGTATTGTTGTTGAATTGAGAAAAAAATATAATTAAATCAGGTATGTAAGATGAGAAAGCTTAGAGAATTAAGATTAAAGAATGACATGCGGCAGGATGAATTGGCGAGATGTCTTGATGTGTCTCAGTCAACTATAAGTGATTGGGAGCGTGGTGTTACGAAGATAGATAGTGATGCCATGGTTAAAATAGCCGATTTTTTTGATGTATCTGTTGATTATCTTCTTGATATTGAACCGGAGAGTGCAAAAGAAATGAAAAAGTTTATTATTTTGCCGATAAAGAACATAGAGGAGATATCGCCTGAAGGCATATTGTCGCCATACACCATTAAGAGGAATGAATATATATGCTTTTCGGTTATAGGCGATAGTATGGAGCCCGATATGAAAGATGGTGATATTGCAATCGTGAGGCTGGCTGATGAATATGAAACAGGGTCTATTGTGGCAATAGGGGTTGAAGAAGAATACCGGGCACTTCAGCATTTGACAGAGGTAGACACCGGAATTATATTAAAATCATTAAATCCTAAATATAATCTTATACCCTACAGCCACCGACAGCTCAATTCGCGGAATGTATACATAGCAGGCAGGCTTGTTGAGGTGCGGCGAAGATATCGGTAAGTATCAAAAATATATGGACAGTCTGCAAATGTTGAAAGCAATGGGCAGCTGATAGGCTGCCCTATATCATGCCCTATGCTACCTTGTCTTGGGTTTTACGTAAACTATTCAAAGCGCTGTTATACATTGAGGTTGACATACTTTCAAGGCAGGCAACACCGTACCGTTTCAATACTGTATCCAGCGCAATGCCGGTTCTGATGAGCTCCTTATTGACGGCATTAATTTTTTCGGAGTAAAGTCCACTGCATTTTCCACTGTGGAATTTACTTTGGGAATTTAGTATACAAAAATTTATGGCCTTTAATATAGCAAAAATATTGACTTTTTAGCATAGATTTGTTATAATATTATATGTATACATATATACTCTGTAAGGAGGACGCATTTATGAGAAGACATAATTCTGTTTTGAAAGATTTCATGTATAATCATAATATACATAAAAGATATATTGCATTTTTAACGGCACTGTCGCTGATGATTACGTTGGCGGTTCCCTTTGCTGTGACAAAGGAGGTGACGGCCGCAGATGATCCCAGTACCCCGTGGTTTGATGAGGCACTGGAGGATAAGCCGGACGGCGCTCATGGGCTGACAAAAGATGAGATTACAGGTGTGGACGTTTCTGTCAGCGGCAATGCCAGCGCTGAGTATGATGAGGAAAATAACAGATGGGTTATCCAAACCGAGGATGATCAGGTGAGCGCGACATTTAATCTTAGCTATACAATAGATAACGATTCGATTTCATTAGATCAGCCATATCTCTACTATGAGATTCCCGAGGGCATAGAGATCCCCAAAGCTATTTTTGGTCAGACGGCGGCGGTTACCGACCCGAACTTCAATGGGATTGCGGGTTACGTCTCCATCAACGAGGATGGTTTGCTGGTTATCAGGTTTACCGATGAGTATATTGAAGCGAAGCTGTCTGATCCCGGCAAATCCGATGGTACAGTTACATTTTGGGGTACCATTTTCAGAGATGATACCGCAAGCGGAGATCGGGATATAGAGATTGGAGACACAGATATAAAATTCGAGTTCCCGGATAACAACTTTACCGTAACGAAAACAGGTAAAGCGGAGGAGGATTCATCTAACGGAAAGGCAGTTATTGACTGGGAAATAACAATCAAGAATCAGTATGTAGGAGATGATGACAATAACTTAAACGGCTTCTGGTTGGAGGATCCGCGTTTTAAGAACGCGGTTGGCGGCACTGCAGGCATTGAAGTTACTCCCTCCGGTCTCGGAGAGTTTAAAACAAATCCTGACGGAAGCGTATATTATCAGTTTTACGATAACCTTGGAGCTGCACCGGACAAAGTAACCTTTAAGTTCAAAGAGGAGGTTGATTACAAGGATACCGGAAATACGGTTAGTAACACAGCCACGCTTTATGATGAAAAGGATGTAAAGGTGGATGACGATAAAAAGAGCGTTACCTTGGAGAAGACCGTTATCAAAAAAGGAGGTAAAGTTGAGTATACCGAAGCCGGTCAGGAAGATATCATTAATTGGACAGTTACCGTAAAGCGTCCTTATGGTCTTAGTCTTAAGGGCTATTATGTTGAGGACGAAGCGTTTAAGCATCTGACAAAGGAAGATATTAAATTAGACCCAAACATTGATTTCACACTTGATCCGGATACCGGCAGAATCACATTTAACGGAGATGCCGATGAAGTTACTATCACCTACAAAACAAACGTAAAGGGTCAGGATGACGGTCTTGACAGAGGCGGTTTTGATGAGGAGAAGAGTAAGGGTAGGATAAAAAATAAATCTAAACTCCTCACCCCGAAAAAGGACGTAATAGAAGAGTCGGAGGGTTATGTAGACTATCAGAAAAAGTATCATATCGACTCCAAAACAGGTACATATGATCGTGTTAACAGTAAAATTACCTGGAATATCAAGGCAAGCGCGGAAGGCAATTTGACTCTTGACAACTATGAGTTGACAGATGCTGCTTTTGCGGATGAAAGCTTCAGCCCAAAAATCACGATAACTTTTAAGGATGGTCATCAGGCAACTGTTGAAGCTGCAACATTTCCGGCTACTATTGAATGTCCTTATGATGACACAACAGCTACAATAACAAAGGATGGCGATACATTAAAAATCGCGGGTGATGTAAAAAGCATTGACATTACCTATGCGACAGCAGTCAGTGATGAGCAAAAAAACAGCGGCGAACTCATTTACAATGAAGTCACAGACAAGGATGGCGATGGCGTGACTTCAGATGGTGTAGACGTTAAAAACAGACATTCCACAAAAAAGAAGTATCTTAGATCAAACACAGTTACCGATGAGAAAAACGGCATTTGGTATTTCGATCCCGAAGGCGGCGATTTGACAAGAACCATGTATTGGCAGATCGATATGGTAAGTGATACAGGATTTAAAGATTATACTTTGACAGATAATTTAACGGATAAGCCCGCATATGCTGATCATTATATTAACAAAGATAGTATCGTAGTTACGGCGTATACGGATAATACCTCGGAATACAGTGGAAATGGTGAAAAATTAAAACCCGGTACAGATTATACTATCGAATGGACTCCCAACGAGAGTAATCCAACCGGATTTGTAATTCATTTTAATGAAAGCGTGGATAATGCAAACTTCCACTATGTAAAGGTGACCTATAACAGCACATTCACCATTCATGTCGATCAAATTCCTGAGGATGCGTATGACGAGAACGGACAGATTAAAATTAACTTCAAAAATAAAGCAAACGACAGTGAGGCTGATCACGAGTACGTTATTCAGGATAAAACCCACGTTGCAAAAACTAAACTGACACTCAAGAAGGTTTGGAATGACGGCGGTAATACCACCAAGCGTAAGGACATTACATATCGTTTGCAGCGCAGACTCGTTCCGGGCGGTAAATGGGAAACGATTTACTGGGATGACGCGGCAAATGAAGGTAAAGGTGATTGGGTTGTTGACCCGACCAACAAGCATACCGATACGCTGACTGCCGATGATAATGAGATAGACGGCAGCGACGATATCTGGACTAAGGTGATAGAGAATCTTCCGAAGGATACGGAAAAGCATGACAGCCTTTATTACTATCGTGTGTTAGAGGTTTCCGTTGACGGATATACCACCGTTTATGAAGACGATATTGATACGACTGGTGTTACAGGCGGAGACTTTACAATCACCAACAACCTGGAAAGAGGTCTCGAGAAATCAATCATCGGAAAAAACGGTAAGATTAGCGATGGTGCCACTATTAATCTCAATGATTTAGAGAAGTGGACAGATGCTGATGGAGTGGAGTGCTATATTATCAGGTATCATATTGACGTGGCAACCTATGACGGACAGAGATATACACTGACAGACAAGATTCCCGAAGGGTTCACTTTAATACACAAACCAGACCTTGGATGGGGTGAAGAGTCGGATCATTATCCGTTATATTGTCAAAAAGGCACGTTGACACCTATGTATTATAGGGAACTAGACGCACAGGATTTCCAGAATGGTAACTATCATTATGATGAAGACAATAGAATAGTCTACTTTGGTCTTTATTATGAAGTTACTTATATTGAATATGAAATCAAGATACCGGTTAAAGAATTGGAAGAAAAGGTTGCGGACAGCAAAAAAGGTTTTGCTGTCGAGAACTATGTTTCAGATGAGTCCGGAACATCAAGCTCCGTAAAGGTAACAATTACAGGCACTCCGCAGGCTACAACTCCACCTGCAGAGGCTGGAACTATTAAGAAGTCGGTAACTACTGCAAATGATAGTGAGAACTCCGGCGGCTTCCTGGCTACGAATAGTGAAATTTCGTATTCTATCTATGTCAATAAGGATGGAAAGAAGCTCTCCAATGCAGATGAGTATGATATTGTTGACGATCTGAACTTCGGAGAGTTCACATTGATGGTAGAAGACCCGAACGGCAACGACTATGTTGGAAATGACGGAACAAGATATAGAGCGGAACATTATACAGCAGCACAAGCAAAAGAAATGCTTGAGGCGGGTCTGCTCGAGCTTACTGTTGAAGAAGTGATCGGCACTGATGCGGACGGCAAAGAGATCACAGCTCCGGTGTCAAACTATTCATACGTCTTTGATGACACTCCGATGACATATGAAACATCAACGGTGACGTACACTTTCAGCAATAACCATGATTGGGATGCATATGGTGCTAAGGCCGGAGACGTGGTAACATTTACTGTAACCGGTGAACCCGGGTATACAATTGGACCTTCGTGGTATGGTGGTCTTGATATTATGTGTGATGGCATAGTGTTTGAAACACTTACAGGAAGGACTTTTGACAAAGATGGTAATCTGGAGTTTACCGCCACAATACCTGAAGGTATAACCGAAGGTCATATTCAAATTTATGATAATCAAGAAATAACAGGTATATCAGGTACAGCTGTAAGAACTACCGCTATTGAAGCATCAGGCGCGAGACTCATAGTGACGGTACCGGACGAGAAGTATCTTAAGATTACTTATAGGTACAATATCACCTGTGAAGGCGGAATTCTCACTGACAATAGTATGCTGACTGTTTCAAATAAGGTTTCGATGGATACCGGAACCACATCTGCAAGCGACCAGACAGATGAGGGCTCGTTCAGGGCATCCGGAGCGATCGGAACAATTACGAACAGCAGCTATCCGAAGGTTGTCAAGTACAATGTAGGTAACACTAATGAAAAGCTGTCCGGCTCTGAGTTCTACGTTGCCCGTTGGGAAACGGATGCGGACGGTCAGAATGGTAAGTGGGTTTTTGCGGTAATTAGTGAGGAACCTAAATTCAGCTCTGATAAGACCGACAGCGAAGGTCATCCGATTGATGGATACTATGACCTGGATTTCAAAAACAAAGATTATTCGACAACGGGTGAAGATATCCCACAGAGCTTACTGGATGCAGAAAAAACCGGAACAAATGCAACACTCAGCTTTGGTGAAGATGATTATAAATACGACACCAATAAAGTCAACATGGAGTCGAAATATCTGTATAAGTTTATTGAGATCAAGGCTCCAGATAATTATGAAGCGTGGGATGAGCAGGTCAGCGGTATTGCGGTCACGAACGAAACAAAGTATTCCAATCTGAAGGATTTGCTGGCGGCTTACCTGAAAAGTCCGGATTCCTTTAAAAATAGTGCCTACCATAATCTGCTTAGTAATTTTGTGTATGTGCATTACTATAGATTCGGTACGGATGAAGTTTCAGGACCACAGGATGCATTGAAAAAGATGGAGACTATTCCGCTCGGCGGAACGATCGGCATTCCTAACGATAAGCTGATTAAGATCTCAGCTCAAAAAACATGGGATGGCTCCCTGTCGGACGTGGAGGTCACCTTTAAGCTGTACTGGTCCTATACAAAATCAAGCTCAGGTATCCCGGCTGACGCCAAGGAAGCCAAAGCGGCTGATCTGGGTCTGTCAGCTCTTGAGAATCCGAAAACGGTTTCGGATAACGGTAAAGCCGTATGGGAAAATCTGCCTAACGGTAAGGATGACAAACCGATTTACTACTATGTGAAGGAAACCTCATATAAGGTGAACGGCGTGACCTACACGTTGCAGTCTGACGGCACATATAAGGATGCGGACGGAAATGAAGGCATCTATAGTCCGACCTATACCGGAAACGGAGCAAATAAGGATACCACAATCAAGGTAACGAACTCTGCCGGTCTTCTGGTGTATAAGGTATGGAAATACTCCGACGGAAGCATTATGGATGAGAAGGATTGGCCGGTAAAACAGATTAAATTTAAGCTGTACGGCAAAAAGGACGGCAAGGAGGAGCAGATTAAAAACCCGGATTCCAAAGACGGTATGTTTATTTTAGCCGCTAAGGACTGGGAATGTTCAATAAATGCAAGTCTTCTTGCGGGCTATACTTCTTTCCGAGTGGAAGAGGATAAGGACGAAGTGAAGCTGTATGGCTATACCATTTCTTATACATATAACGTCAACGGCAAAACAGGTGCAATCACGATTACAAACAAGAACACCAAGCCAACCAGCGTTGATGTTTCTGTGGAGAAGAAGTGGATTGATAGTGACTCTTCGGAGCGTCCTAAATCAATTACATTGGATCTGTATCAGACTACCGTATATCAAAATGCCGTTGACCGGTCGACTACGGTGGACGACAATACTAAACTGATTAAGACTGTAACCTTACCCGGCGAGGAAGGTACAGTGATTGATCCGGAAACCGGTAGCTGGTCATGGACATATGAGAACCAGCCTTATGAGGACAGCAACAGCAATAGATATTACTACTACTTTGTCGAAAGGTCGGTAGATGGTTACTCGGCAAAATACGACAGAACAGATCGTTCTAATTCGCAGTCAGTTACCATCACGAACACATCGGATGACATGCTTGTGGATAAGGTATGGAAGGATGCGGACGGAAATCTGATAGATGTAACAGACAAGGAAATCGAGATTGAGATCTACTACGATAAAAATCAACAACCGGTGACATACAGAACTTTTAGCTCAGGTCCGTTAAATTCTGTTGGAAAAATGATGTTCAACAGTCCGTTTGGTATAAGCACGATGAGCGCTCCTTCAAAATCGGATCTTAAGGTTTATGCATTAGGCGATTCGATTACAGCTGGTTATGGGGCGTGGAATAATTCTTATCCTGACCAATTAAAGGAGATGTTAATAAAAGACGGATACACAAATGCAGAGGTAACCAATTCTGGTGTATCAGGAGAAAAAATAGAGGAAATAGAGAAGAGGGTTCCGGAGAAGCTGGATTATGATATTACAACGATTATTGCGGGAACAAATAATCTGCTGAATACAAATGAAACAATAGCTGAAATGAGAGACCGCATGGTATCCCTGATCAACAATGTGTTCAAATCAGGCGATGATGATCATGTTGTATTCGTAGGCAGTGTGCCGAGGATGACTGAGCTTAGCTGGCCTTGGAGAAAAGGCTATAGCACCGATCCTGCATATGGAAATAAATTCGGTACCGAAGAAGCTTTGCAGGATGCATGGGATAGCCTTGTCACCGACTACAACACGATGCTGTATAATCTTGTTTGTGAATATCAAGATAATGGTGACTATAAAGGCAGAATTTACTATTTAGATACCTATTCCGCTGTTGGCGATAAATTAGATGATGGCGTTCATCCGACTGCGCAGGGCTATATGAATATTGCTAATAAGTTCAAATCTGCAATAGACAGCTACTTCGACAAGACAATCGAAAATGACCCATCTCCTGACGAGGCCGGCAACGGTGACAATACCGGCGGCAATGAGGGTGACAATACCGGTGGCGGAAACACCGGCGGCGATGGCGACAATACCGGTGGCGGAAACACCGGCGGCGGTGACAACACCGGCGGCGATGGCGACAATACCGGTGGCGGTAACACCGGCGGAGGTACAACAGGCGGTGTAACGGCGAAGGGATACCCTGCTGACTTCTTCAACGAGGATGGCGACATCAATCGTGATAAATACACGACGTACTCCATAAACGGTCAGAGCAGCATTAAGATCAAGTCCACAGACGAAAATGTGACTGTGGGTGAAGATGGAATATGGCACTTCCAGTTCAGTGGTCTCCCTAAATATGACACAGACGGAAATGAAATGATCTACTACGTAGTGGAAAAGTCCATCGATGGCTATACAACGTCGTATGATAGAGACGCGGAAACCGGAAAGATTACCATCACTAACCAAAAAGAGCCGGAGAGCGGCATAGATATCGAAAAGATATGGAAGGAGAAGGACGGCACGGAAGCGTCCGGAAACGCTGAGCCGACATCGGCGGACTCGATTACGGTTACACTGACTCGAACGAGAACAGCGAAAGCAACACCGGAACCGACCCCAACGCCGGAAGTAACCCCGACACCGGGTACAGAAGAGACACCGACAGCAACTCCGACAGCGTCACCGACGCCAACACCAACACCAACACCAACGCCAACACCAACACCAACGCCAACACCAACACCAACACCAACACCGGGCACGGATCCGGATGTTGTACCTGATAATCATGACGGTAACTTTATGGTATTCAATATTGGTGATACGCAACCAACCAATATAGCCGTAGTACTTTATGGTGAGTATAGCAGCACGCCACCATCGTTTAGTTTCGAGGTTTCTCACGATGGTTGGGGCTGGGGTGGTTGGCTTGCTAAATTTGGTTCATACACAAATAACGGTTCGGCCGTGTGGGAAGATAGTGCATGGGTTGTAAAATTAGACTCTGTAATAGACATATCATCCTTAAGCAGTTACGCAAGTATTGATATAGTGTGCTATGCGACTAATGATGGTGGTGCCCATGTTAAAGATGTTCGCTTCTATTATGGCGACACATCCACGCAGAGCATAGCATCCACCAATGCACAGATGCTTCCGAACATACCGTCAATGTACGGAACCGCAGATGTCAGCGACGCAGCAGCTCCAATTGATGCTGCGGGAAATCCTGATGTAGAGGAATTGACAATCACAATCTCTCGTGATGACGATAAGGACGGCAAGTGGACCACGATCAGTGACGAGGATAGACAGAAGCTCAAAGAGTTCTGCTTGTTGGATGACGATAAGTATGAGTACAGCTATACCATTAAAGAGGTCTCATCACTTGAAGACTATGAAGCGTCGTATTTCATAGACGGTGAGCCAATAGGCGATGGAGGATTTAAGCTTAACAGCAATTCCAAGGTCACGGTAACGGTTGTAAACACCAAGACCACGGATACCGAATATCCTGATGTCGATCTCCCCAATACTGGCGGTATTGGATTCCCGTTTGTGGCTGCTGGCGCGGCTATTGCGGGATTGGCATTGGCTATGTCACGGAAAAAGCGTAAGCGTTACAGCAGTGGCAAGTAAAGCATATTATATGCCGATGTGAAATGCACAAAAAATTACAAAAGAAGAGGGCGTATCAGAACTAATTAGTTTTGATACGCCCCTTTTAATTGCGAAGATCATCTGTTTTGTTATTCCACCTCTAATGTGAATTCAAAGGTGATCGTGCTTGTATTCCCGTCTTCGTCGGGCTTGCAGTCAACGGTTATCGTCTGGTTGTGCAGACGGATAATGTTCTGAACAAGCGACAATCCGAGCCCGGCGCCGGTACGATCCTTCGCGCGCGATTGGTCAGTTTTATAGAATCGATCAAATAAGTGACGGATATCATTTTCGTCTATATTGTCTCCCTTGTTGGAAACAGTTATATGAGCTTTTCCGCCTGTGATCGAGGTTTTTATATCGATTGTTGAGCCGTTATGACTAAACTTTATCGCATTATCGAGAAGATTTATAATTACACGCTTAATCTGATCCTTGTCACCGAGTGTTTTCAGATTTTCGGGTCGGAAATCAACTTCAACATCAAGATTTTTATCATTTATCCTGTTTTCAAGGCTTATAAGGCACACACATATAAGCTCGGTTATATCAAATGCGGTTATATCAAGCTTAAATGAATCCGATTGCATTTTTGACATATCCAGCATATCGTTTACAAGCTTTGTAAGTCTGGTTGATTCATCAAAAACTATTCTCAGGTACTCTTCGCGTTTTTCGCCAGCAATTGTACCGTCAAGCATACCTTGAACAAACCCGGAAATACTTGTCATAGGTGTTCTGAGCTCGTGAGACACGTCCGAAATGAAACGCTGTCGGTTGTTTTCGACCTTCTCTATTGAGCTTGCCATAAAATTAAAGGTCGAGGCAAGCTGTCCGATCTCATCCCGGCTTGTTATATCAACGCGTTCCCCGAAACTGCCGGAGGCTATCATCCGGGCCGTTTTATTTATTTTCACGATTGGCGCTGAAATTTTTCTGGCCTGTATATATACTATAATAAATGCAAACAGCAGTGAAACAAGCGCTGAGAATATGAACATCAGGAGCAGCTCGAGAACTGTATGCCGTAAATCTGCTATGCTTTTGTTGAAAAGAATCGCGCCTATTACATTATCCTTATAGTGGAGCGGAAATGCAACTGTGAGCACTTTGCTTTTGTAAAAACCACCGAAATCGGATTTGTGTACTGTTATCCTGTTTTTTTCAATACAATCAAGTACAGCATCAGGCACATACGGTATAGCGCATGTGCTGTCAAACACCTCACCATCTCTGTTTACAACCGTAATATCTGAATCAATCAGTTTACTCCACGAGTCAAGAAAACGACTGTATGCGCGGGCGGAGAGCGCGTCAGTTTGTTCAATCTGAAGGGTTGCGGTCCAGTATTCAATAGACCGCGCAACCGATGACGTCGTTTCAATCTGTTTACGCTCGGTAAAACGTGAAAACAGAAGCGTCATTGAGGTTGTTATTATAGAAATAACAAAAACCAAAAGTATGGCATATGTCCAGAACATACGCCCGAAAATACTTTTGAACATATCAGCGTACCTCGAACTTGTAGCCTACACCCCATACGGTCTTAAGCTGCCAGTTAGCTTCAACCCCTTCAAGCTTTTCACGCAGACGCTTGATATGCACGTCAACGGTACGTGAGTCGCCGAAATAGTCAAAGCCCCATACCTCTTCAAGAAGCTGTTCTCTTGTGAACACTCGGTTCGGATTTGAGGCAAGGAAATATAACAGTTCAAGTTCCTTAG
The DNA here is from genome assembly GCA_022509005.1 of Oscillospiraceae bacterium. Taxonomy (GTDB): domain Bacteria; phylum Bacillota; class Clostridia; order UBA1381; family UBA1381; genus Ornithomonoglobus. The sequence continues at coordinate 35,342 of JAFLUC010000005.1, forward strand.
GTGGTATTTCAAAAATATGTCCGTCAATTTTCAGCTCATAGTTCGTAAGGCTTACTTCAAGCTTGTCAAATTCTATGCATTTGTTGTTATTGCCTGTAGTTTTGCTGTCGGTTCGGCGCAATATCGCTTTAACTCGTGCTATAAGCTCCTTTGGCTCAAAGGGTTTTACGATATAGTCATCCGCGCCAAGCTCTAAGCTGAGTACCTTGTCAAACGTTTCGCCTTTAGCCGTGAGCATAATTATAGGCACATCAGAGGTTTTGCGTATTTCTCGGCAAACCTCATTGCCATCTATTTCCGGCATCATTATATCAAGAATTAACAGAGCGGGATTCTCTTTTTTGAAAACATCAAGCGCCTCTCGGCCGTTATGAGCTGTGCATACTGTGTAATCCTCTTTTTCAAGATATAGCTTTATAAGCTTAACAATGTTGATATCATCGTCAACTATCAATATTTTAGCAGCCATCTTTTTCACATCCTTAAAAGTTATTAGATACCGTTATTATATCATATACAAGAAAAATAAAAAAGAGGTTTTGGTTAATTTTTTTAAAACAAATTGTAAATATTGTAAAAAAAATCCGCCAATTCCGGCCTTTAAATACAGACTGTAATTCCTTCACCGCCCCGTGAAAATTAATATTTCTTGGCATTTTAAATAGGAATTGATAAAAATATCTTGTGCTTTTTGTAAAAATGTGATATGATATTATTGTATATTTAAGGATTTAAATTGTGTAAAGAAGATGGGAAAATGATAAGCGTATTTATGTATTTAGAAAACAGGACTGATCATGAGGTCTTACGGGCATATTTTATCAAATATTTTCGGAATGTGAAACGTACCTATAAAATAACTTCATGTATAAAATACAGTGATGCCGCGGCTTATCTGGGAAAATCCTGTGCAAATGATGATATTTTTATTTTTGATTTCAGCAATTTTGAAAAGGGCGCTGCTCTTGCAAAGCAATTTTACAGTAAAAACCCCCTTGGAACATGGGTTTTTATCGGCGGAGACGTAAGTTCTCTGCTCAGGGTTTTGCCGCTTAGACCATCCGCGTACATAGGAAAAACAGAAAATCCCGAGTCAGTTAATAGTATTATCAGTGTTCTTCACCGCCAATGTGAAAGAAAACAGAAAAAAACAAGATTTACATTTAAGTATGATGGAGATTGGATGCAGATTCCGTACGATAATATAAATTACTTTGAAAGCAGCGCAAAAAAGGTTATATTACATATGGCAAAGAGCGATACAAAGTATTATTTCACCGAAAAGTTAGATAATATATCCGATATTATGCCGGACTTTTTCAACCGATGCCATCAGAGCTATCTGGTCAATATGAATATGATTAAGCAGCTTGATTCCAAGAGTCATGCTTTTGTTATGATTAATAATGACGAGGTCTGGATAAGCCGCCGTTTATATACAGAGTCAAAGAATAAATATGAGGCATTCATGAGAGATAAAAACAACTGATTTATTAACACAGATCGGAGGATAAATAAATGATAGTCGGAATAGATATAGGAACGAGCTATTCATGCGCCGGCAGAGTAAACGGTGAGGGTAAGGTTGAGCCGGTTGAGCTCAGTACGGCCATCAGCATGTACGGCAGTAAATATTCACTGCCGTCTGCGGTATTTGTAGATGATGGCGGAAATGTGCAGGTAGGACAGGCTGCAATAAACAGCCGCGGTATAAAACCTCAGAATTTTATTATGGAGTTCAAGCGTTTGCTGGGTCAGAAAACTCCCGTTTATTTAGGCGAAAAGGAGTTTATGCCGGAGGATCTTTATACCGAACTGTTCCGACATATAAAAAAGCAGACGGAAAGAATCGGCGGCGAGCCGATTGAAAAGGCGTATGTGACATATCCGGCGTCTTTTCAGGAAACAAAAAAGAAAAAAATAGTATCTGCGGCAAAAAGGGCAGGGCTGTTTAATGTGGAGCTGGTGGATGAGCCGACATCCGCGGCTATGTGCTACTGTGCGACAGGTGATTTACAGGACGGGCAGACAGTGCTTATCTATGACTTCGGCGGCGGAACATTTGATGTATCGCTGGTAAAGTATGAGAATAACAGTTTCACTTTGCCCACACACCCGTTAGGTTTAGAGCGCTGCGGCGGAATTGATGTAGACAGAGCAATTTATAACAATATGACCGCTGCTGTAAACAATGCAGCTCCGGAATTTCTTGAGAAAATAAGCGGACTGCCACGCAAGCGGTTTGAAAGCCAGCTTGCTGAAAAAGCAGTGAAAGCAAAGCATCATCTGACGCAATACGGAGAATTCAGTGATGTAATATCTACAGGTCCCTTTGATGACGGCATCCCGTATACACTCAGCCGTGAAAAGCTTGAGAGTATGATAGCAGGAATAGTAGGTAATACCATAACGGTATGCCGTGATATTCTAAGTCGTGCCGGTCTTAAGGTCCATGAGCTTGCAGGAATACTTATGGTCGGCGGAACCAGCCGCATTCCGCTCGTTCGCCGTATGACGGAACTGTTCGCGGGAGATGTGCCTGTAATATACAGTATTGATCCGGAGCTTGCGGTAGCGCAGGGTGCGGTTTTATATGAGGAATATAAGAAAGAGCATAATGCCGGGGAGATACATAATAAAGACACAGAACATATTGATAATGAAGAAAAAATTAATGCAGCTGCGGAGCTGCTGAAAAGGACAGCGGAGCAGGGGAATGCGGGTGCGCAATGCGAATTGGGCTATTGGTATAACACCGGAACAGAGGTATCCGAAGATAAAACAGAGGCTGTGAGATGGTACCGGAAAGCAGCGGAGCAGGGTCATGCTATAGCTCAATTCAATCTGGGCTTTTGCTGCTTTAACGGATATGGTGTGAAAGAGGATAAAGGCGAGGCTGTGAGATGGTATAAAGCGTCGGCCGAACAAGGAAATGCGGATGCGCAATGTAATCTGGGTATTTGTTATGCTAATGGGATGGGCGCACCTGAAGATAAAACAGAGGCTGTAAGATGGTATCGGAAAGCAGCGGAACAAGGTCACGCTATGGCGCAATACAATCTGGGTGTTTGCTACGAAGACGGAATAGGAGTACACACGGATAAAACAGAGGCTGTGAGATGGTATCAGGCAGCTGCGGAACAAGGTAATGCCACAGCGCAAAACTATCTTGGTATTTGCTATGAATACGGAATAGGGATACATGAAGATAAAAGAGAAGCTTTAAAATGGTATGGCAAGGCTGCACAGCAGGGGGATGAGGATGCCCGGAAAAACCTTTTACGTTTGAGATAAATGTTCCCAATGATATGTTTTAGTCCGAATTTACCCCAAAAAGCTCCGAATTTGCCAAAATCATGACAAAATCAAAAAATGATGTTAAAATGGGAACATCAAAAAACACAAAACAAAAACAAGGGGGAAACAATTATGTTTGACAATTTATTAGATAATCTGATTGATTATGTAGAGGGCTTTTTAGGTGATGATGACGAAAACAATACGGATGATGATTTTAAAGAGGAAGAAGATTTTATATCAGACACCGGCCATGGCTCTGACTCTGACGATGACGGATTTTTATTCGAGGAGTCCGTTGATATTGACGGCGATGGGATTATAGACGGCGTGACGACTTATGAGGACATCGATGGTGATGGAGTTGCAGATATTGCCACTACATATCTGGATACAGACGGTGATGGAATGATTGATTCAGCAACCTCATATCAGGACACAGATGGTGACGGAATTATTGATACTGTTTCCGTGAGCGAATATCTGGATACCGATGACGATGGTATTATGGATTCATTTGTGACGGACTCATATTATGATATTGATGGAGACGGTACTGTTGATATACATGAAACGGAGATTTTGTCAGATGATTATCATGCCGTAATTACAGAGGCAGACATGGACAACGACGGTGAGGCGGATTATATTGTAGTCCAGGAAGATCTGGATGGAGACGGGATCGTTGACAATTCTGAGGTGATCCCGACCGCGACAGATTATCCTTATGATATAGATGACATAACAGATAATGTTGGGAATGCCCCTGCTTATGAACAGTTTGATCCTGATAACTGTGACCTTGATGATATAATCGGCGACCCGGGTGCAGCGATGGACTCATGGCATGTCCAGGAGACTAGTTCCAGTTGCGCAGTAGCTTCACAGGAATTCATTCTTGAACAGCTGACCGGCTATGAGTTCGATGAGGCAGATCTCAGAGACTTTGCTGAGACAAACGGCTGGTATGATCCGGATGGCGGCACCTCTATGAGAGATGTAGGTAATATACTTGAGGCTGCGGGACTCGAGGTTGAGCGCAGCACCGGAAATTCTATTACTGATATTGAGAACTGTCTTGAAAACGGCGGTCAGATTATAGTAGGTGTTGACGCATATGAGCTTTGGGATGGTGAAAGCAACGACTTTTACTTGCCGGGAGACGGCGCAAATCATGCGATCCAGGTAATCGGCGTTGATCACAGTGACCCGTCAGAGCCGATGGTGATCATTAACGATTCCGGCACGGCAAACGGCGGCGGAGCGATGGTATCCCTGGATGTGTTTATGGACGCGTGGGAGGACAGCGGCTATTTCATGGTAGAAGCATATGCTTAATATTTATTTGTGAAAGGATTAATTGTTATGGAAAACAAAGCATTTGAAAATATTTCAATTAAAAAAATCATAAAGGAGTTCAATAGCGGAGAATTTCGCCGAAGTTCCATTCCTCTGGAGGTTGTGTCAGGCTGGCCGTGTCTTAGCAGATTAGGAAAAACTCTTTGTCTGACAATTCCGTATTTTTCACGCAAGGCCGTCGACAAAAAAGCTGCGCTATATCCGATTTATTGTTCCGTAACCATTCCTTTGGGCAATCCGGAAAAAATCGTAGATTACACGCTTTATCCTATTCAGAAGGAGTGGAAGGACGTAGATTATAAGAAGCCTGTGGGATATTTTAAGCATGAGGCGTTAAATGATGTAGCCACAAAGGGCGAATATACGGCTCTTCGTGACGAGCTTTACGGTTACATAGATGAAATGGCGAAGTCGATAATAAACGGTAAGCCATTTGAGCAGGCAGAGGCCGCATCAAAGCTTTTCTCAAAGCTGATGGAGCCGGGCTTATACCCGTATTATCTCAGAATTAACAAAAAGTTTTATTCATTTTTCTGTGAGAACAAAGAGGAACAATAATGGAAAATACATTCTTCCGGCTTAAAAATGACGCGCGTAAATTAATGCTTGAGAGCGGAAAACTTGCCGAGGCACTCAAGTATGATACTTCCAAAGAGAGGATAGACGATATAATTAAGGAATTTGATAAAAAGGACATGATGGTTGTTGCTGTCGGAGAGGCGAGACGCGGTAAGTCGTCATTGCTCAATGCGCTCTTAAATGAGACGGAAACGATTTTTCCTGTAGATCTCAATGTGTGCACCAATGTTGTGACAATCGTGCGGTATAGCGAGACCGAGCAAATCAGCGCCTTAATTAATGACCCATCGGCACCGGACGGCTCGCGTATTGAGAGGATTACCAGACAGCAGATTTCTGAATATGTTTCCGAGCAGGGCAATCCCAACAACTATAAGGATGTGCAGTGCCTTGATGTGGCAATCCCGAATGAGGCATTGAAAGACGGTGCAGTCTTTGTGGATACTCCCGGTGTGGGCAGTCTTAATCCTATCCATGCTGAGGTTACGTATTCATTCCTGCCAAATGCCGACCTGATTATTTTTGTCACGGATTCACTCTCGGGTATGACAGAAACAGAGCTGAAATTCCTTGAACGCGGCTACAAATCATGTCCCAATATCGTTTTTGCCCTCACAAAGAAGGATCTGAATGTCGATTATCAGGAAATAGCAAATGATAACAAGGCAAAGATAAAGTCTAAGATATCCATGGAAGAGGAGGACATAAAAATTCTGCCTGTTTCCAGTATGGCAAAGCTAAGATACCTTTCCAAAGGAAATAAGAGCATGTATAAAAACAGCGGCTTTATAGAATTTGAGAAAACCATATGGGATACTATAGCAAAAACAAGGGCTAAAAGCGTTATACTTCCGTTCATAGTCGAAACAGAGCAGGAACTGAATAAAATATCAAATAATATAGTAGCTCAGCATAAGCTGCTCAGCTCTGATAAAGAAAACACCGGTAAGCTTATCGAGAAGCTGCAAAAGGAGATCGACAAGCTTCAGCAGTTTGATGATGAAAGCGCAGAATGGCGGACGCGACTGAACCTGAGTTATATGGATATTTCTAACGACGCGACGGACAAAATTCAAAAGATCGGCAATCAGACAAAAAAGATCTATATGGACGCATCAAATCAGCTGGGAGTAAAAATTTGCAAGGCACAGAATTATACACAGGTTCTTCAGATGATAAACCAATATCTCAGCGAATGCACGATCAGCTTGCGTGATGATATTTTATATGCGTTTGCCGAGCTTATTGAACGCACAAACATGAGTCTTGGTCTTGATATTGATATTGACAAGAAATTTGTGGACAGGATTCAGTTTGTTTCGGAAGATCCGGAGATCAGGTTCAGGAAGAAAACCGTAAGCGAACAGGTTATATCCAGGGGTAGAACTATCAGCCTGAACACAGGAGGCATTACAACTATCACTTCAATAATCGGTGGAATTGCCGGATTTATTTTTGGAGGAGGCCCGGTGGGAATTACAGCAGGAACGAATCTGGGCGCTGTGATAGGAGCAGTTATCGGAGCCGGAAATGCGGCAACGGTGCTTATCAGCCGGCATGATATGACAGATGTGTCGGCAGTCAATACCGCTTTTAATCAGATGATATCTTCCCAGACAACAAGTATGACAAAAAATGTCAACAGGGCTCTCGCCGAACTCAAAGAATCGTTAATTTCTGATTTTGCGAAGAAAATCAGGATGCGTAAAACAGAAACGCAGCAGAATATCAACCGCAGCAGAGAAAATATAAACCTTAAGAAAAATGAGATTCCACAAAAGCGGGCGGCGCTCAAGGAACAGAATGACCGTATTAACGCGCAGCTCAATGCTATAATTAAAATGGAAAAAGCAATTGAAACCTTCAGCCCTGCACCGGTAAAACAAATCCCGGTAATACCTGCTCCACGGGCGGAGGAGGAAGAAAAAAAAGATAATGATCCCATAGATTATGGATTTATATGAGTGTGCGGAGGTTTATCAATAAGACGGAGGGCACATAGCCGGCCGAAAGTTTAGATTAGTGAAGGGATATAACACAATGAAAAAAACAGATTCCAAATATAAAAAAATGGGCATATTCCGGGATAATTTCGTCAAGCTGATGTCTCTTTGCGGAACAGAAGACGAAAAGGAGGAGATCGCTCTGCCGCCGAAGCGTGGTTGGCTCATGGAAAGACTTTTTCCGGATAAGGGATTTTACAGCTTTCTTGACCAGCTCAACGAACAGACAATAAAGGCTATTGACGTAATGAAGGAGAAAAATATTGATCTCTGGAACAGCAGTCAGAATGAGGAGGAGCTTGCAAGACTGCAGGATGAACTGGAAGCTTTGCAAAGAGATTATAAGACAGAGGCGATCATAAGCCCGGAGTCTGAAAAAAATCATATGCAAAAAAAGAATGATACGTTGGTTGAAAGTCTGATTGAGCTTCGTGATGACCTATATGCCCGCAGAGAACTAATAAGAATGGATAATCCCGATAATACTGATGCTTTGAAGCTTATAGAATTTGAACTCAAAGCTACAAGGCGCGTTATGGAAAAGGCGGGAATAACAGTTATGGAGGACAGCGGCGTATTCAACGGCAGCAGGCAGACAGTTGCCAATACAATAGAAACAGACGATCCGTCTCTTAACAACCATATAGAATCGGTATTCAGACCGGGCTATATGGCTGATGGCGAAGTGCTGCGCGGACAGGAAGTCACGGTTTACGTTCTGAAATAAAGGAGAAAGAGGATATGTCTTTAAAGTCAGATGTATATAGGTTGCTCAATGACACGCAGCTGATTTGCGCCGATATTCCTGAGGCATACACATTATACAGCGAAATTGAGAAAATGAAGGAGCGCCTTAACCAGCCTTTGCGCGCTGCGATCGTAGGAATTATGAAGGCGGGAAAGTCCACCTTTATGAATGCTCTTATGGGAAAAAATATTGTGGGTGTGGGTACGCTTGAGACCACATATACTGTCAGTTGGTTTAAATATGCCGATGAACCGAGTCTTACAATCTATTTCAGAAACGGTGAAGAACGCTGTGCTCCCTTTGAGGAACTGGAAAAATGGTCGGTCAGGGAATCAGGCAATCCCGAGATAGATAATGTAAAATATCTGGTAATAAATTATCCCAGCGATATTTTGAAAAAGATCGAGTTTATCGACACCCCCGGACTTAATTCTGTCTATGGCACAGACGCGCAGAATACTCTTGACTTTCTTGCGATAAGAAGCTCAGAGGAAACCGTGGCTGAGGCGTCTATGGCTGACGCGGTAATATATGCCTTTAATCGGTCTTTGGCGGGGGAGGATGCCCGTGTTCTGCAATCGTTCCATGCAGGGGATTTTTCAAATCATTCGCCTCTTAACTCGATAGGTATTCTCACGAAGGTGGACATGACCGGTGCGATTTATGACTGGCCCGATGGTTCTCCTGTAAAAGGAGCTGAGGTTATTGTCAATGCCAGTATGGCAAATCCGATGATTAAAAAGATATTGTACGCGATATTTCCTGTTTGCTCAGTAGCGGTTGAAGGATGTTCGGTATTGACTGAAGAGGACTGGGATGTGCTCGGGAATATTTCGCATACCGATCCGGAAATGCTTATGGATCTTTTATGGGATGCGACCGAATTTTCTGTGAGTGAGAATGAGGAGTTTATGGTACTCGGATCTCCGGCCATCAGAAGGCGTCTCATAGACGTGCTGGGCCAGTATGGGATTTTCGAGCTTGCCAGACAGCTCCGTGAAGGCAGGAGTCCTGATGAAGCGCGGCAAATACTTACTGATAAATGCGGAATAACAGCTGTGAAAGACGTTATTCTCAGCCATTTCGGCAACAGAACCTTTATAATAAAGGTAGGATATATATTCAATCATCTTCGCGCTTTGGTTGAACGGTTTGAAAAAGATCCCGTCACCGGATTTGCTCTTAAGAATATCTGTTATGAGCTTAAAAATAACATTGACGATATATTGTCAAATCAGCAGAGAATGCAGGAACTGAAAGTCGTACAGATGTATTATAACGAGCAGCTCGTCTTTAACAGCGATATTGAAAAGGAAGATTTTCTTCATATAACCGGCGAATACGGACAGAGTGTAGAGGATAGGCTCGGAGTTGACGGAACATGTTCAATAAGGGAGTTGAAAAAGATTGCCGGAAAGAAAATGGCACAATGGCGGTATAATGCCAATAGTTTTATGGGCAATCATTATTATATAGAGGCCGCTAATATAATTACAAGATCGTATGAGCATATATTTTATGCGCTCAACGCGCTTGACGAGGTTTAAATGATAATAGGAATGAGTGTCCGTAAAAGGACAAAACAGCGGTGATCACATACTGAACCCGCTGTTTTATTTACTGCTGTAAATACGGGTTGCAATTTTGGTAAATTTATGTTATACTTGTAAAATAAAATAAAAATTGAAGGGTATGAATGCGATATGAAGATATTAAAGAGCATTTTTACATTTATTATATATCTCGTAATGTTCATCCTTGTGTGTATATTCTTCACAGGGAACGGCGCGTTTATTTATGAGGGATTTTGATATGAAAAAAATCATAGCATGTATTGTGGCTGTAGCTGTTGCGGTTGCCTGCGGAGTGCTTTTTGTTTCGTGTGATAAGAACACAGTTGAGGCGGACGGCTCTGCAAATGTGAGGGCGCTTGCCGCGGGCGATGGAGCAGCGGCTCAGGAAACATATAATCAGCTTTGCGAGGGATTGATTGCAAATATAGACGTATCGATCGCAAAGACAGTGCAGGAGCTTGATAGGTTTGATATAATATATCTCTCGGACGGTGCAGAGATCGAACCATCCGCCGTTGAAAGCTATGTTTATAACGGCGGTACGGTAGTTATTGATAATGACCTTGTAATGGAATTCTCAAACGAATTTCTCGGAGCGGAGGAGATTATTAATATTGAAGGGTGTCCGGTGGATCTGTCATATCCTGAAACGGACGCGGATTTGCAAGATATAAGCGATATTTTATATAATTATACAAGTGTTCTTAAGGATTATGAGAATTTTGATAAGTATGCTGAATACAGCTATGGTGTGGGTATCCTGCCTTCAACTGCCGAGACTATTGCCGCGTATAACGATATTGCGATATATACGGTAAATCGGTATGGTTCGGGAAATGTATTCATAACAAACCCGCTGCTGCCAGGCAAATATACCGTTTCCTCACTTAGTGAGCAGGAAGAGGGGGAACCGCTTGCATATACAACAGTAAGCGCCGGGTCGCTTTTAAGAAGCTATTACGCGGAATATGTTTCAAAGCAAAAATATGGATTTGCGATTGAAAGAACATTCGGCTCATTCGGTTCAAGACCGGCGGCATGGGAGTTGCATTATGAGGATATAACGGGAATCCAGAACGATTCGCTTGAGGAGTTTGCAAAGCAGTGTATGGCAGAGTGGCAGATACCGTCATATACTCTCGCAAGAAACTTCTATACATGGTTCAAGCGCGCTGAAAGTCTGACATATCTCGAATATGACGGCACTAAAGCAAAAAATGACGCATATGAGGGCGTGTATTGCAGCGGAACGCATGTAGTAACGAGCGGGAAATGGCTTGAGCTTGATTATTATGATGATACGGAGAGCTATTTTGAGGATGACACACAATATACAAAGCGTCTTTATCCGTGTCCGATAGACTGGAATGAGGACGGAACAGTTGATTTTATATGCGGCAGCGCAGACGGCAGATTCTATTATTTTGAGGGCAGGGGTATGAACGGTAATTTTGAGACCGGTATAGCCACTCTTCTTACTGACCCTGACGGCGAGCCGTTAAGCTCAGGCGCGTATTCGTCGCCTGTGATATATGATATCGACGGTGACGGCAGAGGCGAGTTGATCTCCGGCGGAGAGGACGGACTGATAAAACAGTACAGATCTCTTAAAACAGATGAAAACCCTTCATCTCTTGCTTTTGAGGAAGAGGGAACAATACTTGAGACCGGACTTTCAGACTGTATGATCGATATAGGTGATCTTAACGGAGACGGAAAGCCGGATCTCGCCGTAGGCTCGCGCATAGGCGAAATGCGTATATATTTCGGGCACAGCAACGAAAGCTATGACCTTGTGTTTGATGACTATACCATAGTAAACACAGATCAGGCATGGGCATCGCCGTGTATATATAACGGTGAGCTTTACGGCGGTACGCTTGAGGGCTATATAGCTCATTATGAGTGGAACGGCGAAAGCTATGACCTTGTGGGCTATATTGAATCAGATACCGTTTCAAGGCGCGGAAACAACAGGGTTTCGATCGGCATGAACAGTGTGCCGAGATTTGCGGATCTGGATAAAGACGGCAAGGATGAGCTTGTATGCGGAAGCCTTGAATACGGAATGGCATACCCTATAGACAGCCCGTACTTCCCGGTTGAAGAGGAACTGAAAAAGCAGATAGAATTCTGCAAGAATAACAATATCTATATTGGTGTTCACGGATTTACAAACAAATATGCGTCTCCCGAACAGGAGAAGGCCGAGCTTCGAATGCATAAGACTGCTTTTGATAAGTATGACATGGCATGGAACGGCAGCGGCGCAAATCAGCATACATGGTTTACAAGTCAGTATGGTTACGACAAGAGCAATGCTGACGGATATAATCCGTCATATAACGGAACATTCAAGGCACAGCGCGATTCAGGGCTGCTGTGGAACAGCGGCTTCACACCGCCGGAAAGCAATCAGGTTCCGCAGAGCAGTGCGGAAAATGCGATCCCGATGCCGATATATATGCCCGATACGGATTTCCTTGCAATGCAGGTTTCAAATACACCGCATGGCAACGGTAAATATTCATATCTCAGCGTAACATACGGTATGCCTATGCTGTTCTATAATCATTGCGATTATATCTATGATAAGGGTGAGAGAACGGAACAGAAAAAGGCTATAAATAAGGTATCAAAGCTTGTTGATGACTATGATTATGTGTTTGTAACGGAGGGTCAGATGGCAAAAGCCGTTGCGGCATCATATAATACCGAGGTAAAAGCGGAAATACGGAACGGTGATATAATCATAAGCGGCGAGGTGAAGGATTTGTCGCGCGATTTGTATGATACCGATTTTGCCGACAGCGTGGGCGTGAAAGTCATATTTGCAGACGGCAAAAAGGCTGAGGACTATACTTCCGATGCGGCTGTACAGAAGGTCCGGAATGATGCGTTTTATGTGACGCTTGATAAGACCGTTACGATAAGCGATAAGAACATAAAAAAGAACATGAGCGTAATGGAGATCAATATACCAGCGAAGGTAAAGGTGACAGCCGATACGGCAGAAATTGATTTCAAAGAGGATGGACTCATGTGCGTAAGAGTGGAAGGTAATGCCACTACATCAACGGACGGGTGGACGGTAAGCAGTAATGACGGCGATACCGTATTCAGAAAGTTCGGAAAAGCTGAAAAACTGAAAATAGTTAGATAAAAAGAGTGCTTGCGGGGCTTTGAATCCCGCAAGCTCTCAGCGTTTCTGTATTATTATAAGCCGGCGGATAAGAAATAAAATAAACACAAATGCCGCTGATGCTGCTATAAGAAGCGGAATAACAGCGAAAGAGGCGGAAAGCATGTAGTCGCATCCGGAAAAAGTCGGAGCGCTTACCGGCATAATCCGCAGTACAGCGGCTGTGATTGCTGCTGCAATCATGCCGTGAAGACATTTTCCGAGCATATACGGTTTAAGGCTTAGTCCTGAACCGCTAACAGATGCCATGACCTGAATATGAACGCATAGCCCGGAGAAACCCAGGATAAATGCAGTAATAACAAGCTTTTCATAAATGCCGTAATCGAGCACTGACACCCTTAGCGTTCCTGTTGAGAATTCGCATATTCCCGAAACGATCGCGTAAAGCGCGGGAGAAAGCGGTAAAACGTCAAGAACCGCCCGGCAAAGCGCAGAGAAGAATATTATCGCGAAGCACACGGTTATGATATTTTTAGCAGCATTTGTAAGCGCGGTTGTAAATACTTCTGTAAGCGGCATTTCGGTTGTATCAAGCCGCATAGGCGGTGAATTATGCCGGTTTTTGCTATAGAAGCGAAAAGCTATACCGACAAGTAAAGAGGAGATTATATGTATAATATAAAGTGCAATGCCATAGATCGGTTTAGAATATATTGCTGTACCTACAGAGCCGATAATAAACAGAGGTCCTGAGTTGTTGCAGAATGCGAGAAGCCGCTCAGCCTCTGATTTTGACAGACTGCCACATTGATAAAGCTGTACCGCAGTTACGGCGCCGAGCGGAAAGCCGCTTATTATGCCCAGGGCAAATGCCGCCGCACCTGATGGCGCAACATTAAAAAGCGGGCGCATAAATCCGCTTGCGGCTTTTGCAAGCACAGATCCGAAGCCGGAATATATAAGGAGTCCCGAACAGACAAAGAACGGAAAAAGCGTAGGAATTATAATCTCATAGCACATTTCCATTGCAGCTCGTGTGTAATGTATAACAGATCCGGCAAAGCGCAGCATAAAAATCACAGTCAGAATAACAGTTGTGCAGAATATTGTTTTTTTCATTTTTATCACCCGTATATTGTATGCAGACTAAATATTTTATATGTTTTCTCTTGACATTTATCGACAAATATTATAAAATAATGTTATAAATTTAAATTCATGAAAGGATGAAGTATAGTGGGAAGATGTGCAAAATGTGGAAGTGAAGTGACAGGTCCTGTATGTCAGATCTGCGGAACTCCCGTGCAAAACAATCAGTTTATGGGACAGCCGAACCAGTTTGGAGGATCGCAGCCGTTCGCTCAACAGAATCAGTATGGCGGGCAGCAGCCGTTCGGACAGATGAATCAGTTCGGAGGTCCCCAGCCGTATAGGCAGCCGGGAAAGATGAGAGGTGTGGAAATAGCCGGAATTATATTAATAATATTAAATGCGGTATTTGTAGCAATAATCACAGCAGTTACGCTATTTGCTGCCAGAGCGGCTTTGGCTGCAGAGATTGGTGAGATTCCAAAGATAGACATAATTTGCGCGGTATTATTCATAGCGGCGCATGTGCTATTAGCGGGTATCGGCGTAGTGATGTTAACTACCAAGAAGAAGCCTGCCGTTGCGCTGGTCATGGTGATTTTGCAGGCAGTGCTTGCTATTGTGGGTATAATTATAATCGCAATACTCGTTAGTCCGGGAGAAGAGATGGATTACGACAATTTAGAGGGAATTGCTTCAGCAGCAATCGGTATATTATGGTATCTTAGTGCAAGCTTAATTAGCAGCGTTTTATGGCTTGCAAGCTTAATATTGACAATTGTTGCTACAGCTACAAATAATAACAGATAAAATACATACGGCAAATAAGCAGAGAATTCACGGGTTTAATGTTCCGTGAATTCTTTTTTTTTATTGCAATGAATATACTTTAATGTCGAGGGGGTGCGCAATGAAAAAGTTTTCAGAGTTTCTGGCAGAACGTCTTGGTATGCCGAAGGATGTCATGATGGATCTGCCGCGCATTTCAATATGCGGAGATAAGGAGATTTATATTGAGAACCATAAAGGACTTTTAGAGTATTCCGATAACATTATTCGTGTTAAAATGAATGACGGAATAATCGATATTTCAGGTACCGGACTGAGAATTATCATAATGGAACAGGATAGGATGGTTATTAACGGAATGCTGGAGAGTATAAATTATGAAAAAATCGGGAGAAATCTGAAAAATGTTCAAAAAAATCTTTAAATTTGTAAATGGATATGTTATAATAAAAGTAACGGGCAAAAATAAAGAACGATTTATTAATATGTGTCTTCATAATAATCTTGGAATTTACGATATTATTCCTTCAGGGGATGGAATTGTTATGAAGGCGGATCGCAGAGATTTCTTCCTTATGCGGCGGCTGGTGCGAAAGTGCCGCGTGAATGTCCGCATTGTATCAAAGCATGGACTTATACTGCATCTTTCAAGATACAAACGAAGATACGGCTTTTTGATGTCCGGGTTATTGGTATGTATATTTTTTCTTATGCTTCCAAAGTATATATTATGTGTGGAAATAGACGGCATATACAGCGCGGACAGGGAAAAAATAATGGAAATACTGCATGAGCACGGCGTTTATGTCGGCGCAAAAAAAAGCGAAATAGACGATTTATCGGAAATAAAAAATGCGGTAATATTTGGTGTAGACGGTGTGAACTGGGCATGGCTGTACAGTGAGGGCGCAAGAATGCGGCTTCAGATTCAGGAAAGCATATCCGCTCCCGAACTGCATGATACGACAACTCCTACGGATATAATAGCTTCATGTGACGGTTGGGTAAGACGAGCGGATATATTTCGGGGTGAGCGGCATGTTAATGCCGGAATGGCAGTAACCGCAGGGCAGGTGCTTGTTTCGGGCAAGGTTGCGGCATTCCGTGAGGGCGATCCTGAAAAATATATGTATGTGCATTCGGACGCAAATATTATAGCCGACACAGTTCGTATTGAAACGGGAGATTTTTCCTCAAAGGAAACATTACGGATCAAAACCGGAAAATCAAAAACAAGGCTGTCGTTTGATGTTTTCGGAAAAAGACTTGATATGTTCCGCGATATAAGCTGCGGTTTTGGGGATTATGATACAGCTGTGGAAAGAAAAAATCTTGATATTCCCGTTATAGGATATTCGGGGCTGGGCGCTGAGGTTTACAGGATCGATGAAGTAACGATAACGGAGCGTGAGCTTACTGAAAACGAGGTGCTGGAAAGAGCAAGGGAGAAGCTTGAAGAAAAAATATGCTGCAAGCTCGGCAAGGGCGCAGTAAAGGAAAGCGAAGAACTTACATATAGTGCGGACAAAGGCATCTACCATGTAGAGCTGAGAATGCATTTAAGAGAAAACATAGGTGTGGAAATACCGATTGAGGAGTGAAGATATTTGATAAAACGAATGATAGAAGTACCGGAGAACATGGATGCGGCGGAGCTTTTCGGGCGCTTTGACACAAATATGAAGCTTATAGAAAAATCGTTCAATGTGAATGTGTCACTGCGCGAGGAGGGCGTGAGAATAACGGGCGAGGAGGACGCTGTCGAACGCTCTGGCGACGTTATTCATATGCTCATAACAATGCTCTGTGACGGTGAGCGCATAGATGAGCAAAAGATCATGTATGCTATCTCAATGCAGCAGGAGGAGGGCGGAATAGACGTTTCAAAGCTCGGCTCTGACTGTGTTGCAATAAATATAAAAGGGCAGCCAATAAAGACGAAGACATTCGGACAGAAGAAGTATGTTGAAGCTATTGATAAAAATACTATTGTATTCGGCATAGGCCCTGCCGGAACGGGTAAAACATATCTTGCGGTTGCAAAGGCTGTAATGGCGCTTAAAAGACGTGAGGTGAACCGTATAATTCTTACAAGACCGGCTGTTGAGGCAGGAGAAAAGCTCGGATTTCTGCCGGGTGACTTGCAGAATAAGGTCGATCCTTATCTTCGTCCGTTATATGACGGTATGTATGAGATGCTCGGCGGTGAGGGATTTCTGCGCTATCAGGAGCGCGGCATAATCGAGGTTGCGCCGCTTGCGTATATGCGAGGCAGAACGCTTGATAACGCGTTTATCATTCTTGATGAAGCGCAGAATACAACGCCTGAGCAGATGAAAATGTTCCTGACCCGTATCGGCTACGGCTCGCACGCTATTGTCACAGGAGATATAACGCAGATAGACCTGCCCGGAGACAAGCGTTCGGGACTTAAAGAGGCAATGCGTATCCTGGGCGGAATAGAGGGAATCGCGTTCTGTAAATTCACCGACAAGGACGTTGTCCGCCATCCGCTTGTACAAGCTATTATCAAGGCATATGCAAAATACGACGAAGAAAAAGAACGCAGAAAGAGGAAAGCGCAGTAATATATGGTTGAATTTATATTTGAAAACGAAACAAGCGAGGAATTTACAGAGGCGCAGCTTGAGGAATTAAAGCGTGTTGCAGAGACTGTCATGGAGGGTGAGGAATGTAATTTTGACGCGGAAATAAGCCTTACAATAACAGATAATGACGGAATACACGCAATAAACAAGGAATACCGCGGCATTGCCAGACCAACTGACGTGCTTTCATTTCCAATGCTTGAATTTGGCGAGGATGAGATAGACGCCGAATTTGAGACAGAGGACGGACTCGTTATGCTCGGCGATATTGTTATATCAATTGAGCGCGCAAGAGAGCAGGCTGAGGAGTTTGGTCATTCGCTCCGCCGAGAGCTGGCATTTTTAACGGCGCATTCAATGCTGCATCTTCTTGGCTGGGACCACGTAGATGATCCGGTGGGCGAAGCGTATATGATAGAAAAACAGAATAAAGCATTAAATAAATTAGGAATTACGAGGGAAATACATGAATAAAAATTTTAAATCAGGCTTTTCTGCGATAATCGGAATGCCGAACGTGGGAAAATCAACATTATTGAACGCGATAGCGGGGCAGAAAATCGCTATAATTTCAGATAAGCCCCAGACTACCAGAAACAAGATTCTTGCGATATATCAGGCGGATGACGCGCAGATCATATTCACCGATACGCCGGGAATACATAACCCGCATAACAAGCTCGGTGAATTTATGGTAAGAGCCGCGAATGAAAGTATGCGCGATACGGATGTTGTGATATTTGTTGTTGACGCGTCAAAGGGGATCCGGAGCAAGGAGCGGGAAATTGCGGAGAACATAGGCAAGCTCGGAATACCGGCTGTGCTTGTTATAAATAAGATAGACCTTGTAAAGAAGGAGGATTTATTACCGCTGATCGCGGATTTTGCAAGCATGAATGATTTTGCCGATATTATTCCGATAAGCGCAAAAGACTCTGACGGAGTGAGTAGTCTGATTTCTATTATAAAGGATCATCTTGAGAGCGGACCGATGTTCTATGATGAAGACGCTGTAACAGACCAGCCGGAAAAGCAGATCGCGGCGGAGATCATACGTGAAAAAATGCTGTGGCTGCTTGAAGAGGAGGTTCCTCACGGTATAGCGATTGAGATCACAC
>JAFLUC010000050.1 GCA_022509005.1 Oscillospiraceae bacterium
TCCGACTTATTTATAGCCTTCTCTATTTCTCTCAAAAGTGATGTGTCCCAAGGCTGGATTACAAGCAGTCTCGGCTCCGGTGATGAGATTGAACCCACCTGATTAACAGGTGTAAGTGACCCGTAATACTCAACAGAAATCTTATCGAGTACCGATGCATTTGCACGTCCTGCGCGGATTGTTTTGAGCTCACTCAAAAGACCCTGTACTCTTTTCTCCATTTTTGACTCAACTTCAGGATAGTTTGCCATTATATATTCCTCCTTTATTATGAATAATTTACTTTCCCTCGTAATTTACAAGTGTTCCTATCTTATCGCCCTTTACGGCTCTTACGATATTCTCCGGATCGTTAAGACCGAATACGAGAATCGGCATCTTATTATCACGGCATAGTGACGCTGCCGTTGAATCCATTACGCCGAGATTCTTTGTGAGAATATCGCTGAATGAAAGATTTGTATATCTTTTTGCATTCGGATTGATATTCGGGTCGCTATCATAAACGGCATCGACCTTTTTTGCGAGAAGAATTGCATCAACTTCCATCTCGACCGCGCGCAGCGCTGCCGCTGTATCGGTTGACATGAACGGATTACCTGTCCCGCATCCGAAAATTACGACTCTGCCCTTATCCAGATGACGCGCTGCCTTGCCTCTTATATAAGGCTCCGCAACCTGACGCATCTCAATAGCGGTCTGAACTCTTGTTTCAACGCCCTGCGCTTCAAGACCGCTGCAAAGTCCGAGTGAATTGATTGCCGTTGCAAGCATACCCATATGGTCTGCTCTTGTTCTGTCCATATCATTTGATGAACGACCTCTCCATATATTTCCGCCGCCCACAACAATTGATACCTTACAGCCTAAATCAACTATCTTTTTTATGTTTCTTGAGATTTCGTTTACTGTGTCCTCATCAATACCGAACCCCTTAGGTCCGGCAAGCGCTTCACCGCTTATTTTCAGAAGTACACGTTTATATTTAATTCTCATGTGCGTTCTCCTTATTTAAGCATCAGGTATACTAATGCGCCGTCAGCAGCCTTGTAATATCCCATAGCTGCGTTTGAACCGTCAAGATATACATATGGTGTGCCTACTCTTACATCATAGTATGTTCCTGCGATTGTTACGTATGACTCATCGGGGTAAATCTTACCCTCTGAATTGGGTACGGGAGTCTTATCAGCGCCTCCGAGAATGAGCGTTACACCGTTTACTATTGTATTTGTAACTACAACACCGCTCTCATCAACACCCTGTGTGATAATGAGGTTACGATCTGTTGTAATACCGTCAACTTTGATTCCGCCCTTTCTGATAAGTACAGCACCATCCGGCGTTACTCCCTTCAGCTTATCTGCCGCTGCCTGATCATCAACATAAGCATACACGAGCTTGTCCATTATCAAAGCAAATTCTCCTCTTGTCATCGGATCCGTCGGCTTAAGCTTGCCGCCAATGCCTGTCCAGCCGCCGTTGCCTACGATATATTTAGCATAATTAACAGCCCATCCGGATATCTGATCTTTATCACCGAAAGAATCAAGAACGCTTGAATCAACATCGCTTACCATATTACCCTTACTTGATTTGTAAGGTTCAAATCCGAACATTCTTGAAAGCACCGTATACGTCTCCTGAAATGTAATTTTATTTTCAGGATTAAAATTATTATCATCATCCCCCTCAAACGCGCCCATTGCGACTGCCTTTGAAACAGATTCAGCATACCACGCGTCCTTTGCGACATCGTTAAATTTCTTATCTGACATCTCCGTCGCGCCAAAGGCTCTTACAATTATCGTAGCCATCTGCGCTCTTGTGATATGGTCATTCGGCGCAATTGATGTGTCTGTTACACCATCCATAAGTCCGGCATTTACAGCATTCTCAAGGGCTGTTCCCATCTCACCTGACGGCATATCAGTAAACTCGTATGCTGATGCTGCTATACCGGTACATAAAGAGAATGCTGCTATACCTGATATTATTTTCTTTATTACTTTCATAAAACTATTCCTTTCTGTATAATATACTCTAAGTACATTATACACCATTTTTTTTTAGTTGTCTATATTTTTTAGAAAAATTCTTCAAAATAACTTGCTTTTTATTCTATTTTTATGTATAATATATTATATAAACCAGTCATTTAGGAGATGATAATTTTATGTATTGTAAGGAGTGCAATTCTTTTATAAACGATGATATGGTATTTTGCCCGGTATGCGGTGCGCAGATTGAACCGGAGAATAATGCCACGACTTCAAGAAATTATCAGTCTATTCCGAATAATCATAGTACACAGCAATTCACAGGCGGAATACAGTGTCTCGGCTGTGGATTTCTCAATCCACCAGGAAATACGTACTGCAATGGGTGCGGAAGACCGTTAGTTCCCGATACCCAGGATTTATATACCGAAAAACCAAAGAAAAAACTCAGCGGAGCTGCGATAGCACTTATATGTATCGGTATTGCGGCAGCAATAGGCTGCGCCACAGTCGCGCTTATAATCTGGGGTCCGTTCAGTTTCGGTTCAAATTCGGATGATGCTGAACCCACAGAAACCGCAACCGAAACAATCGAGACTGAGCAGCCGATAGAAGAACCTACGGACGAGCCTACAGAAAGGCCTACAGACAGACCTACATCCCGGCCTACATCCGAACCCGAAAATAACTATGAAGTCAGTACACATGCTCCATCATACAGCTATTACTCAACAACCGACAGCACTCATTCCTTCAGATGCGATTATCCGGCAGAGTTTTCATTCATAACCCCGCCGGCTGATCATAAGTGGCTTACATACGCGTTGGAAGCATATGATGGTACAGGGTATATATATATTGGAGGCGCAAAAGGAAAATCTGCCGAAAAAACCGCTGCAGATTTTATAAACACAGCAGGAAACAGCGGAACTGTACTTGTGAATGATCAGGTAGACGGTGTATATTGCAGAGTTAAGACAAAGAATTCATCAGGCTATCATTATGCATACTTCGATCTCTCGAACAATCAGCTTCGCGGCTTTGAGGTTCATTATGATTCGGATCAGGATTCGCGATACAGCAAATATATATCACATATGGAAGATACGCTTTACTGCTATTAAACCTTGAAAGGAGTCATATATGAGATATAATATTGCTGGTATCATTGTCGATATGAATGTACGCTTTCCAAGACTTCGCTCTCAGAGCAAGACCTATGAATATAACGGCGACAGGGAGACAAACGTAAAAATACACCTTACAGACCGGTTTTTTAACGAACGCCTTGCAGAAAATCCACATCTTGATTATGAGATGATCGAATATATATGGATGGGTTCCGAATTTTATAACGCTCTTATCAGATTTAACGGAATGTTGCTTCATTCCTCATGTGTTGTGTATGAAGGAAAAGCTTATCTTTTCAGCGCGCCATGCGGCACAGGAAAGTCAACGCATACACAGATATGGCTAAAACGTTTCCCCGGTGCATATATATTAAATGATGACAAGCCCGCCATAAGAATAACACCTGATGGCGTTTATGCATTCGGAACACCGTTTTCAGGCAAAACAAGCCAGAATGTCAATGCGTCAGTTCCAATTGCAGGAATTTGCATTCTCGACAGAGATACCACAAATCATATTGAACCTATTGACCCTGACGACGCGCTGTTTAATATTCTTAATCAGACAGTTCGTCCGCCTGAGGAGGACTCTATGGATATGCTGCTCACAACACTTGATAAAATCCTTAGGAGTGTTCCGGTATATCGTCTGTACTGCAATATGGATCTGGAGGCGGCGGAAGTATCATATAATGGGATGAATGGAGGAAATAAATAATATGAAAACAAAAAAAGGATTTATGCTCCGCTCGGTTGCGGGACGCCACGTAGTAGTCGCAATCGGCAAAGCATCGGTTGAATTCAACGGACTTATAACACTTAATGACACAGGCGCTTACATCTGGGAAAAGCTCTCAAAAGGCATAACCTATGACGCGCTGCTCGAGGGTATGCTTGCTGATTATGAGGTTGATGAAGCTACGGCCCGCGCGGGTATTGACAGCTTCCTTGAGACAGCGAGAAGCGCTAATCTTATTGATGAGGACTAATTATGAAATTAATTGTAAATGTTGATAAAAACTGGGCAATCGGAAACAGCGGCAAGCTGTTGTTTCCCCTGTCACAGGATATGAAGTTTTTTAAATCACATACCATAAACAATATAATTGTAATGGGCAGAAAAACGCTTGATTCATTCCCCGGCGGCAAGCCTCTGGCAAACCGTACAAATATTGTTCTTTCAAGAAATCCATCGTTTGAGCGCGAGGGTGTTACGGTATGCAACAACGGCGGTGAGCTTGCGCTTCTGCTTCGTGATGTTACCGAGGATGTCTATGTGATCGGCGGCGAATCGCTCTATCGCGATCTGCTCCCGTTCTGCGACACAGCATACGTTACAAAGGTTGACGCGAAAGCGGAGACGGCTGATGCGTTTATGGTAAATCTTGACGAATCGCCGGATTGGGTTATATCCGAGGAGTCAGATATAATGGAAGAAAAAGGTCTGAAATTTAAATTTGTTACATATACGCGCAATATATAAGCATAAAAAAAGGTCACAATCGTGACCTTTTTTATGCTTATATTTCTCTGTATTCTGACTGACCTAATTCATACAGGTCATTGCCGTCCGCGTCCATAAGGACAAATGCGGGGAAGTCCTCTACTTCCAGACGTCTTATTGCCTCTGTTCCCAGATCGTCATAGGCTACAACCTCTGCTTTTTTTATGCTTCCGGCTATCAACGCTCCGACTCCACCTATCGCTCCGAAATATACAGCCTTGTTGCGCTTTATCGCGTCAACTACAGCTTTGTTTCTTATCCCCTTGCCTATCATTGCGCCAAGACCCGCATCAAGCAATTCAGGAGTGTACGCATCCATTCTGCCTGCCGTGGTCGGTCCGCATGAGCCTATAACCTCGCCCGGCTTTGCAGGGCACGGCCCGGCATAATATATGACCTGGTTTGTGAGATCAATCGGATAGTTCTCGCCTGCAGCATGAAGTCTTGTCATTCTCTCATGCGCTGCATCACGCGCTGTATATATCACACCCGATATAAGCACGCTGTCGCCGGCTTTAAGATCCTTTAAAGCATCCTTTGTTACTGGTGCTGTAATTCTTTTTTGCATAATAATACCACCTTTATAGTAAATCTGCCGCAGAATCGAGTATATACTCCGACTCCAGCTCTTCAAAATAGGTGCGCGCCGCCTTGCCATTTACTCCGGTAAGCACCGCACAGAAATCTGCTCCCATTGTCTTTGCCGCCAGTATATCTGCGCCGGCATCACCGACAATAAGTGTGTTCGCTATTTTTAATCTGTCATAATCACCGTTGATGATTTTTTTATCGTCATAGTCTGTTCCGTATAGCGCTTTCAAAAACATATACGGATGAGGCTTTGAAAGTGTCATACCGTATTTCTTTTCGACAGCCGCAACGTTATCATATGTACAGCGTCCGTTCTCTGCAAAATAATCCAATACATTCCACGAAGTAAGCGGCGAAATTATCTCTGCTCCGGGTCTGCCTGTCCCTATGCATACGCGCTTTGACTGCGAAAGCTCCGACAACAGACGTTTTAGCGCGTTCATCGGAATTATGGGCTGCTCACTGTTCACAAGTCCGGGCTTGCCGGTCTGTACCGGATCTCTGCCATACTGCTCTTTAAACAGCTTATCTCCTAAGAACCACTCCTGGAAGCAATCCCGAAGTTCTACCCATAAACTGCCGTTTCTTTCTACCTCATCAAGCGGTCTGCCCAGTGATGGCTGAGCAGTTTTCGCTAGCGCTTCATACAGATAAAGAATATTATCCGATAAGCCTTCGGCATATTCCACAGCTTTTTCGATTGAAATACTACCTACGATTTCCGCGATAAGAATTCTCACATAGCCAAGATCCCAGTTGGAGTTTACGCCCCTGTTTTTAACCAATGATATAAACTCGTCATTTTCGCCGAAAATCTCACGGCGTATTCTTTTCACATCACGGCTTATCTCTGCCGCATCAATATCCGTTTGTCCGTTATATTTTTTACTCGAAAAGAATTCGCTCACGACTAGAGCCGCGCAGTTCCAGTAATTCTGCTCGCTCGTTATAACACCGTCCATATCAAATATGACTGTATCATATTTATCTAAAAAGCTTTTCATTTCGCTTCCACTACCCAGTTTATTTTACCGGCAACGCCGGAGGTTTTGCCCTTACGCGATTCGCATACCTCAACAGCGCGGCATAAAGCCGAGCCTACAGAACGATAGATTGCCTCCCAGATATGGTGACCGTTATGTCCCTTATATAAGTCGATATGCATAGTACACATCGCGCCCTGAACAAATCCGTCAAGGAACGTTTCAAGATCTTCTGACAGCATACCCTCAGTCTCTGTCGGAATATCAATACCATGATAATCCCAGTTTATGTATGCTCTCGATTCAAAGCTTATTGCACACTCAGCCTTTGCTTCATCAATTATACCAATCGCGTCACCGTAGCCGTAAGCGCCGTCGGTTATATCAATATATTCTTTTACCGCCTTACCGAGCGCGATACCCAGATCCTCGGCTATAACGTGGGTAAGCGTAAAATCCGCAAGCTCTGTCTTTGTTTCTATATTAAAGCCGCCGCGGTATGCGATATGCTCGATCATGTGATTGAGAAACGGTATAGGGGTCTTTATATCCTTGCGGTAGTCCGGCTTTAAGCCCTCAAAATCGACTATAACTCCCATTTCTGATTCGGTTGTTGTTCTTATTGCTTTAACTTTCATAATATTAGTCTCTTTCTTTTACCGCGAGCGCGTGTGTTTCAAATCCCTCAACTGTCGCGAAATTATACGCATGCTCTCTTACCTTTTCAAAGCCTTCCTTTGAAGCATAGCCTACCGATGAACGCTTTAAGAAGTCCATAACCGATACTGATGAATATGTCTTTGCAAATCCGCCTGTCGGGAGGATCGCATTCGGACCAAGCACAAAATTACATAATGTAACCGGCGTATAATCGCCGAGAAGTATTTCACCTGCATTCTTTATGAGCGGAAGCACATCAAACGGATTTTTTGTCATAACCTCCATGTGCTCCGGCGCATAATCGTTTACAAACTGAATTGATTCTTCAAGTGAGTTAGTGAGAATGATTCCGCCATATGTTGTGAAGTTTGTTTCGATCCAGCTTCTTCTTCTCTCCGAAAGCTTTTCAAGCTGTGCGTTCATGATAGGGATAACCTTATCGACCAGTTCACGTGAATGTGTAACGAGAAGCGCGGCACTGTCCGGTCCGTGCTCCGCCTCTATCATCCAGTCACGGGCAGCCTTTTCAGGATCGGCATACTCATCTGCAAGCACGATGATCTCTGACGGACCCGCCGGGAGACCTGCGTCAATATTATTTGCAAGAACTCTCTTTGCCGCTGTGGCATAGCTGTTTCCCGGTCCTAATATCTTGTGGCACTTCGGTATTGTTTCTGTACCGTACGCAACGGCAGCAACCGCCTGAATACCGCCGACCTTATATATCTCCGTTATACCTATGATCTTTGCAGCGCACAAAATCGCATCGTCAACCTCACCCTTCTCATTCGGAGGCGTAACAACCACTATTCTCGGAACCTTTGCAACAACTGCCGGAATTCCGAGCATACAAAGAACGGATGGGAATGAGCCTTTGCCGTGCGGCACGTAAAGACATACGTCAACGATCGGAGTTGTCTTTTCCCCTACCATAAGACCGTCATCTACCATTGTGAACCACATCTCTTCAGGGAGCTGCTTCTCATGGAAATCGTAAATGTTCTTATACGCGTACTCGATCGCCTTGCGCGTCGTCTCATCAAGCCGCTCGTAGCCCGCGTCAATCTCCTCCTGGGTAACCTTCATCGTATCGGCTGTAAGCTCAACATGGTCAAACTTTGCAGTGTATTCAAGAACAGCCTCGTCGCCGCGGTCACGGATATCATCGGAAACCTCTTTTGCTATTTTCATCTGCTCTGTAATATCCTGTTCAGCACGCTTCATTATTATATCGTACTGTTCTTTGGTCATTTTATCGAGCTCGTAAATATTCGGTGTCATTGTTATAAGTTCCTTTCAATATTATTTAAAAATTTTCTTAACCTTTTCTGTAAAGCTTGTTTTCTTCTGATAATTCTTATCCTCATCAAACTCACGGAGCAGCTCCTTCTGCTTCGAGCTGAGATTCTTCGGCACTTCAACAGTCACGGTCACATATTCATCACCGGTTCCTCTGCCGTGCAAAATTGGAATTCCCTTACCTCTGAGCTTGAAGCGGGTATTTGTCTGCGTACCCTCCGGTATGTCATATTCGACCTCGCCATGAATTGTCGGCACTCTCAGCTTTGCGCCAAGCGCCGCCTGAACAAAAGTTATCGGATAAGTTACATTTACATCAAAACCGTCACGGCGGAATATCTCATGAGGCTTAACCTTGATATACAGCTGCAGATCACCATTAGGTCCGCCATTAGCTCCGACATTGCCCGCACCCGTAATTCTCATTACCTGATCATTATCAATACCTGCAGGAATATTAACTTCAACAGTCTTGTTCTTTCTCACATTGCCGGTGCCGCGGCATGACGGACATGCATCTTTAATAATTTTACCCTTACCGTGACATGACGGACATTCAGTGATAACATTTGAGAAACCAAACAGAGTCTGACGTCTCTGCTGTATCTGACCCGATCCGTTACACTGCGAGCACGTAACAGGCTGCGTTCCCTTCTTTGCGCCGCTGCCGCCGCATTCAGCACAGGTATCGTTCTTTGTAATATTGATCTTTTTCTTGCAGCCGAAAGCCGCTTCCTCGAAAGAAAGATTGATGTATTGACTGAGGTCACTTCCGCGTCTGGGACCGTTTCGTCTTGAACGTCCGCCGCCGAAGCCGCCAAAACCACCTCCGAAAATATCACCGAATATATCGCCGATATCTCCCATATCAAAACCACCGAAGCCGCCTGCGCCGCCAAAGCCTGCGCTGCCGTCAACACCGGCATGACCGAACTGATCATAGCGCTGACGCTTTTCGTCATCGGAAAGCACCTGATATGCCTCATTGACCTCTTTGAATTTATCTTCCGCTTCCTTGTCGCCCGGATGCAGATCCGGATGATACTTCTTACTCATTTTGCGGAAGGCTTTCTTTATTTCATCGCCCGAAGCGCCTTTATTGACGCCTAAGACCTCGTAATAATCTCGTTTATCAGCCATTTAATGACCGCTCCCTTCTACGCTACAACTCGCAATCGAGTTGTTCACCTTTCGCTGTGTTAAACACATACATTGTAATTATACTATATATTAGTGTATTTGTAAATAGTAAAATTGTTAAAAAAAAGCATAAGAAACAAACAGACGAGGCGCAATTTGCACCCCGCCCTTGAAACCGCAATATTAATTATTGTCGTTATCTACCTCTGTATAGTCAGCCTCATACACGCCGTCTGTACCCTGCTGTCCACCCGCTGCTTGTGACGGGTCAAAACCTGCGCCCGGCGCACCCTGTGGGTTTGCCTGCTGATACATCTTCTCCGATATCTGATAGAACTTCTGTGTGAGTCCCTCGCTTGCGGTCTTTATAGCCTCTGAATCTGTACCCTTCAAAGCCTCTTTAACCTTATCTATTTCAGCCTGGATTTCTGACTTTTCGCCGTCTGATACCTTGTCGCCGAGATCTTTCAATGCCTTTTCACACTGGAATACCATTGACTCAGCATTATTTCTTGTCTCGACCTCTTCCTTACGCTTCTTATCCTCTTCTGCGTACTTTTCAGCTTCCTTAACAGCCTTATCGATATCCTCATCTGAAAGATTTGATGAAGCAGTGATTGTAATCTTCTGCTCGTTGCCTGTACCGAGATCCTTTGCTGTTACGTTTACGATACCGTTAGCGTCTATATCAAAGGTTACTTCGATCTGCGGAACGCCGCGCGGTGCCGGAGCTATACCTGTGAGATTGAAGCGTCCGAGAGTCTTGTTATACTGAGCCATTTCGCGCTCGCCTTGGAGAACGTGAATTTCAACCTGTGTCTGACCGTCTGCGGCAGTCGAGAATACCTGTGACTTACTTGTCGGGATTGTTGTGTTTCTCTCTATAAGCTTTGTGCATACGCCGCCGAGTGTTTCAATACCAAGTGAAAGCGGAGTTACATCAAGGAGAAGAACGCCTGTTTCCTCACCGCCTAAAACGCCAGCCTGGCGCGCCGCGCCTACTGCAACGCACTCGTCCGGATTGATGCCCTTATGCGGCTCCTTGCCCATTTCCTTCTTAACAGCTTCCTGAACTGCCGGGATTCTTGATGAACCGCCAACGAGAAGAACTTCATCGATCTGCGAAGCCGATATTCCCGCATCTTTCATTGCGTTTCTGATTGAAACGAGAGTTCTGTCAACAAGATCTACTGTAAGCTCATCAAACATGGCTCTTGTTATATCAAGGTTGATATGCTTCGGACCTGTCGCGTCTGCTGTGATATACGGAAGGTTTACAGATGACGTTGTAGTTGTTGAAAGCTCAATCTTTGTCTTTTCTGCGGCCTCCTTAAGTCTCTGCATCGCCATCTTATCATTTGTAAGATCAACGCCCTCCTGATTTTTGAACTCTTTTACGAGATAATCAATAATTCTCTGGTCAAAGTCATCACCGCCGAGGTGTGTATCACCGTTTGTTGAGAGAACCTCAAATACGCCATCGCCGATTTCAAGAATTGATACGTCGAATGTACCGCCTCCGAGGTCGTAAACCATAATTGTCTGGTCCTTATCGCTCATGCCGTACGCCAAAGCTGCAGCTGTCGGCTCGTTAATTATACGGAGAACCTCAAGACCTGCGATCTTACCTGCGTCCTTTGTAGCCTGACGCTGTGAGTCGTTGAAGTAAGCCGGAACTGTGATAACTGCCTGCGAAACTGTCTCGCCGAGATACGCTTCCGCGTCACTCTTGATTTTTGCAAGGATCATCGCCGAGATTTCCTGCGGTGTATATGCCTT
The DNA here is from genome assembly GCA_022509005.1 of Oscillospiraceae bacterium. GTDB lineage: Bacteria > Bacillota > Clostridia > UBA1381 > UBA1381 > Ornithomonoglobus. Next base: position 11,087 of record JAFLUC010000050.1, read on the forward strand.
ACCGTCGATTGTTACCTTTTCTGTTGTACCCATCTTTCTCTTTATTGACATGATGGTTCTGTCAGCGTTTGTAACCGCCTGACGCTTAGCGACCTGACCTACTATTCTTGAACCGTCCTTCTGGAACGCTACTACTGACGGTGTCGTTCTCGCACCCTCGCTGTTTGTGATAACGTTCGGGTTACCGCCTTCCATAACAGCTACGCAGCTGTTTGTTGTACCTAAATCTATTCCGATTATCTTTCCCATTTTATTTTCCTCCTTTAATCAATTGGCTACCTTAACCATACTATGCCGAACGACGCGTTCGTTCTTATATATATAACCCTTCATGAAATCCTCAACTACGGTATTTTCGTCAATTGAATCGTCCTCAATGTGCATTACCGCATTGTGAAGATTCGGGTCAAACTGCTCACCCTCCGCCTTTATAGGCGTGATTTCGAGCTTTTCAAGGCAGTCGTTAAACTGCTTCATTACCATTTCAATGCCTTCCTTGAACTTTATCGCGTCCTCTGAGGTTACCTCTGTTGCGAGCGCTCTTTCAAGATTATCTCCTATCGGGAGAATTTTTTCGGCTGTGTCTATAACGGCATCAGCATAGCGAGCCGCTTTCTCACGCTGTGACCGCTTCTGATAATTATCATATTCAGCCATAAGCCTTAAATACTTATCATTCTGTTCCTCAAGCTGCGCGCGGAGCTTCTCAACCTCTGACATCTCCTCCTGCGCTTGCTGCTCTGTGTCACAAGCTTCTTCCTTTACTTCATTTTCAAGATTTTCTGCCATATTTAACTTGCCCTCCTTTCCCCAAGTTATGCACCTGAGATATATCCCACAAGCTTATTGATCTCATGCGAGATCAGATCAAGACTTGCAAATACCTTTGCATAATCCATTCGCTTCGGACCTATAACGCCGACCTTGCCGACCGCCTTGCCGTCAAGCGAATAATTTACTGTAACGATTGAGCTGTCCTTTAAAATCTCATATTCGTTTTCTTTTCCGATCTTTGCCTTTATGCCCTCGTCATCCGTTTCAGCAAAAAGCTTTTTGAGATTTTGCTTATCCTCTAAGAAAGTGAATATCTCACGCGCTTTGTCAATATCACGATATTCCGGATATTTCAATATAGATTTCGCGTTTGCTACGTATATCTCACTGTCATCCATAACCGAAACAGAATCATAAATGAAGTTCATTACATTAATAATCACCTTGGGTTCTATTCCGAGTCTGCCGCAAAGCTCCGTTTCAATATCACGAATTACATCATAATTGATCTCATCCGCCGTTTTATCCCTGAGCCGTTTATTAAGAACCTCTGCAATCGTTTCACTCTCAGCCGGTGTAAGACTTGAATGTATAACACGGCTTTTAACTGTATTTGTTACGATAATAAGCATCACCGCATTTTCAGCTACGGGAACAAGATCGATCTTTTTCAGCTCGGTTCGCTCTGTCACGGGTGCTGAAATCACAGTTGTGTAATCAGTGAGCATCGATGTTAAAAATCCGGCGCGCTTTACCGCCATATCAAGACGGCTTATGCGTCCTGCAAGCTCCTGCTGCAGCCGCTCTATCGCTTCAAGTCCCAGCTCATAGCGTTTCATGAGCGAGTTTACATAAAACCGATAACCTGCATCCGACGGAATACGTCCCGCTGAAGCATGCGGCTGGATAAGATAGCCCATTTCCTCAAGATCTGCCATTTCGTTTCGTATTGTGGCGCTTGAAAGTCCAAGCTCATTCTTCTTTGAAATTGCCCGCGATCCAACCGGTTCGGCAGAGCCGATATATTCGTCGATTATCGCCTGCAATATCTGTTTTTTTCGATCATTCAGATCCATATTTATCTCCGCCTCCCATCTAAGCGGTTCTTATTAGCACTCAACGCTATTGAGTGCTAATAACTGAATATAAGATACCACTTTTTATATTCTTTGTCAAGTATTTTATTTAAGTTTTAATATTTTATTCATATTTTGTTTTTTTCATCCTCTGAATGATATCGTACAGAAAAAAGCCTGCGGGTTATTTCACATCCGCAGGCTGAAGCTTTTATTTAAGAGTATAGCTTACATCAATATTCGATACGCTGCCGTTTCTTGTCACAGTCATTGTAAGCTTATCGCTGAACGTATCGCGAATCGCCTTATGATAGTCCATAATGCTGTGAACAGCCGCTCCGTTTACAGCGGTTATAACGTCTCCGTCTTTAAGCTCCGGTGAAGAGGAGTTTTTAACAGTTATACCCTTTGTGGTTGGAAGCCCTATTCTCGCCTCCCAGGATTCGTCAAATCCTGCTGATATATCAGGCCGTAAAACCTTGCCGTTTTTCTCGAACTGATTTAACACATATCTTATAGTTTCAACAGAAATCGAAAATCCCATTCCCTCTATGCTTGTTGAAGTATATTTTGACGAATTAATTCCGACTACCGCTCCGGTTAAATCAATAAGCGGTCCACCGCTGTTTCCGGGATTGATCGCCGCGTCTGTCTGTATAACGGGATAATATGAGCCTGATGCCGAAACATCTATCCCGCTTATAATTCCCTTTGTGGCTGAGTTGCGCATGTTGAGCGACACCGGCGTTCCTATGGCAATAACTGTATTTCCCGCTCTGAGCTCCGAGCTTGAATTTTTAAAGGTCACAGGCTTTAAACCGAGTCTGTTTATTTTAACCGTTGCCAGATCGGAATCCTTATCTATACATTCAACTGTTCCGGCATAGCTTGTTCCGTCATTAAACACCACTGTAATATTTTCAATATCAGATACAACATGAGCATTTGTGAGAATAAGCCCATTTGACTTGATGACTACACCGGTTCCGTGCGCCGTTGTTTCATTATAATCGGTAGCTGCCGAGCTGTATTTTCCCTTATAGTTTCCGACAACCGCAACAACGCTTTCGCTCAGATTTTCAATCAGGGTCGCAACGGTATCGTCCTCCGTTTGGGAAATATGGACACTGCCATCCCACGAAACCTCAGCGCCAAGCGCCTCGCTTACGGCCCTTAGCGGCACATACGTAGTTCCGTCCTCAAGATAACCTTGCTGAGGTATTATCCTGCCGTTTACGTATATATCAACATTATCAGCCAACGCCGTCTGCGACAGTCCCAATATCCCAATAAATGCAAATAATGCGATTTTATTTTTCATATTTATACCTCGAAACCTCCAAGCATATCAAGCACCTCATCATCTATACTTCCGCCATTATATATATCATATGTGACATATGTAAAGCAATAGGCTTTATTACCGATTTTGAATGTGTATATTGTTGAACACATTACTACGCCCGAGTCTGTACTGTTAGTGATGGTCTGGTAATATATCGTCTTTCCGCCTAAGGTTTTATTCTTTACCTCGCCTAATGAGCGGCTTCCGTTTGCTGTCTTTGACGTATAGGAAACATAATCTGTGAGCACCTTTTTCGCATTATCTGTGGTTTGTGTGCTGCCGATAATCGCAAGTAAACCGCCTGTTCTTTGCTCCATAAATGCATTATCAGCTATCTTCATCCACGTATTCGAAGCCTTCATTTTACCATAGATTGTTGTGAATTTATTACTGCCACCCAAATCGCTATCACGCAGAATTATTCCTATCTTTTCGCTGTCCAGTTCCTCAACCTCAAGCGAGTTCAGTATTTTATCATCATTTTCAAGACTTCCCGTCTGAGCTGAAATGTTATACACATAATCACCAAGCTCGAAGAATACATCCTTAAGAACGAATGTGTTCTGTCCACCACCGCTGTACTCTATCGTATAATAATATGTATCTATGCCGTTGAGCTTTCCTGTTTCTATTTCACTTGCTTTAATCATTGACGGATTAGCCACGGAAACATTTGAAGCCATATCATGCTCTGCAAGCAGCGCTGCTGTTACATCACTGCTCTTTGAATATATTCCGAGAGAAGCATTGTTCACTGCCTCGTTATCATTTTTGTTGTAAAAATGGAAAGTATTTGTGTTTGTCCTGCTGCTCTGAGTCCAATCAGCAGGAACAGTCAGTTTTACATTATAATCCTTATCCGTAAATTCACGATAGCCGTCCTTCGCGTTTGAAAGGTCATAATAATCCGGCTTCGCTGTTATTGAAAAGCTGTTTGCAATTTCCAGAATTTCATTCTGCACCGCGCTATCTGTCTCAAGGTCAATAGCCGTATAGGCATCATAATAATTTTTACCTTTGATATATTCATACACATCATACAGTCCCTGCTTTGACTTGCATCTGAAATGAATCAATGTTATACCGCTGCCAACGTTTGTTTTGTCGGCAATTGAAATTGTCGTGTCGGAGAAGGTGTTCTTTATATTATTGAATACAGTATCTGCATCAACATCATCGTCCATAGTACCTGTTCTTATATATATATAGTTTGTTCCGTCCGAAAATTCCGTCTCGGTTCCGTCAAAGCTTCTGTCCTCCATCTGCATTGTTTTAGGATTTTTCATTGTCCAGCCATAGAAGCTGTCGCCGATATAATCCTTGTCGGTAACTCCCGCGACAGTTGAGCCGCTGTCTGCTGCGATTTCCTTTGTAACGGTTATAAGACGCGTATTGTCATCATATGTAACGTTCGCGCCAAAGGTTTCACTTATAAATCTGAGCGGTACCATGGTTGTCCCGTCGTGCAACTCAGGAGCTTCTTCCAGGGCCTCGGAATGGGTATTTACAACAGCTGATTTTGAACCGATTTTTATAGTCATGTCCACATCAGGGTATTTAAGTCCCACACTCTGAGTATCTCCGTCCCATGTAACCTCCGCGCCGAACGCCTCTGTTATTACACGAATCGGAACTAGAGTTGTTCCGTCACCTACAACATACGGAGCCATTACTTCTACAGTTTCTCCGTTTATCATTAAGGCACTGTCTCCTACCTTGAATGAAATCTCTACCTTTTCCGGCAAGTCCGCCGCAAAAGCAGCCATTCCTGAAAGTAAAGCTGTCGCAGTAAGCGCTGATATGATTTGTTTCTTCATAGGTTATCTCCCTCTTTCTTTATAAATTCACTATACACTAATAATACTTTTTAAACACCAAAAAGGTTGCAAAAAACTAAAATTTTATCTGTTAAAATTATAACATAGCCTATTAATTTTGTCAATGTTTCTGCAATTTATAAATTATGGATTATATTATTACATAAACTCGCACATGACCGCATTTGCAACGTCGAGCCCGCGGTCTGTCAGCCTGTAGTATCCGCCGGTATACTCCATTGCGCCGATCCGTGTGAAGCGTTCAAGCTGCGTACCGTATATGCTCTCCATCGGCTTTCCGAACCGCCGCTCAAATTCCGCCGCCGATACTCCGCTTGTCTTTCTCAGACCGAGCATCATAAACTCACCCATCATATCCTCGCTCGTAAGTTTCTCGCATTCGCCGCTGCGAAAGCTTCTGCTAAGATACTGCCCAAGACTTGTTGTATTTGAAAATCGTCTGCCGTCTATATAGGATGCCGCAGCAACACCTATACCGATATACTCATCGCAATCCCAGTATTTGAGATTATGACGCGATTCGTATCCCGGATTTGCATAGTTTGAAATCTCATATCGATTGAAGCCGTGTTCGGAAAGAAATCGTTTTGTGTAATGATACAGTGCACGATCACTGTCCTCATCGGGCATTTTGTATATTCCCTCGTCATATTTTTTCTTTATCGGCGTTCCTTCCTCTATTATAAGACTGTATACGCTGATATGCTTTATCGGCAGTGAGACCGCTGTTTCAAGCGTTTGTTTAAAGCTTTCCGCCGTCTGATACGGCAGCGATTCCATCAGGTCAATGCTGATATTTTCAAATCCGGCTTTATAGAGCTTTATCACCGTTTCATATGCGGTTTTTGAATCGTGGATCCTGCCCGCCGCATTAAGCTCGGTATCGTTAAATGATTGAACTCCAAGGCTTACGCGATTGATCCCGCCGCGGAGCATTGTTTGTATTTTTAAATCGGTAACAGTACCCGGATTGGCTTCGATTGTCCATTCATACTCCGGCGCAAGCTTAAAATTATCTTTTACCTCAGTGCAAAGACGGTTTATAAGCTCCGGTATAAGCAATGACGGTGTTCCGCCGCCAATGAATACCGTATTTATTTCTGCTCCCCTATATTCCTCCATTTCATTTATCAATACGTCAATGTATTCCGGAAACCTGCTTTCGCATCCCGCAAATGATACAAAATCACAGTATTCACATTTTTTCACACAAAACGGTATATGTATATATAAACCCTTCATAAGCGCTCCTTTCATACAAAAAAATAAGGACTGCATAAAACAATCCTTATCCTCTCTTTTCTTACGCAAGCTTAGCAAGCTTTATAGCAAGCTGTGACTTCTTTCTTGCAGCCTTGTTCTTATGAACAAGATTATGCGCTACAGCCTGGTCAAGCTTCTTAACAGCATCATTGAACAATACTGTTGCCGCTGCCTTATCGCCTTTAACTGCCGCTGCTTCAAACTTCTTTATTGCAGTCTTAAGAGCAGTCTTACGTGCTGTATTGATGGCAGTCTTCTTCTCGATTACCTTAACACGCTTTTTTGCTGATTTAATGTTTGGCAAAATCTACACCTCCACAAATTTAGTACATAATACTATATCATTATAGTACATAATTCAGAAAATTTCAAGTCTTTTATCTAAAATTTTTTTTGATTTTTTTCAATTTTTCCGAATTAGTTAATATAAGGTGATGAAAGACTGCCTTTTTTATCAAAAACCACCAAAACAGTTTTATTTTTCACACATTAATTTTAAATAATCGAGACTTGTAAATTCCTTATCAGCCTGTGCGCTGACATATTTCTCTGTTATTTCACTTAACGCCTCATAGTATTTTTCATCTCGTGCAGAAAACGCAAGCATTTTCTTATCAGGGCTGTTTGCTATGTGCCTCATAATCGAGAGCACCTCAGGTGAAACGCGCATATCGCGCGCGCCGTGATGCGCGCGGCATACCGTGCAGCCCTTATCGGGGCTGAAATATTCCGCTTCGCTGCCGCATTCCCCGCAGCCGCCAAGCTGCGGCATAAATCCGCCTGCGCACATAAGCTTCAGCTCATATACCGCTTTAAGCTTCAGATACGGTTCGCTTCTGTATGCCGCTGCATATACTGTATTGAGAAACAGTGCAAGAATCCGACTGTCCGGATTGGACTCGCCAAGCAGAGTATAAGTAATATCTGAAAGATATGTCAAAAGCGAAAGCTTTACAATATCCTCCGATACCGGATAGAACCCGTCAAGAATATCGGCTGAAACAGCGGTCATGATCTCGCCGCGCGATGGTCTTAGCTTAAAATCGCCATAGCAAAGCAGCTGAAATGCCGCCGCGTTTGACGCCTTTTTACCACGGACTCCATACCGCACTGCCTTTATGATACCTTCATTTTCGGTAAATATTGAAAGCATACGATGTGCTTCGCCATAGTTGCTCTGCTTAATTATAATCCCTCTTGATACCAGCTCGTCCATCAGATTGAATCGTCGTCCTTATATCCGAAATTCTTGATAAGGAAATCGCTGTTGCGCCAATCGGTCTTGATTTTCACCCACAGCTCAAGATACACCTTCTTATCAAGCATCTTTTCAATATCGCCTCTCGCCATGGTTCCTATTTTCTTAAGCATTTCGCCGTTCTTTCCTATAATAATTCCCTTATGGCTCTTGCGCTCGCAATATATCGTCGCATGGATCTCAGCCAGCCTTCCCTTGTCTCTCATGCGTGTGATCTCAATCGCTATACCGTGAGGAACCTCCTCTTCAAGCAGCCACAGCATCTTTTCACGTATGATCTCTGCCGCAATCTGCTTTTCGGGCTGATCCGTTACAGCATCCTCATCATAGAACATCGGTCCGTATTCAAGATGAT
>JAFLUC010000051.1 GCA_022509005.1 Oscillospiraceae bacterium
TGTTAGTGTAATCTACACTTTCAAGAACTCACACTGTTCATTTTTCAATGTGCAACACCGTTTCATTACGAAGTAATGAAAGCGGAAGTATTTGCTGTTCTCAACGACAGCTATATGATGATACCACATTCTTTGTCATTTGTCAACACTTTTTTTGATTTTTTTTCTTTTTGTGTAAAATGCAATTTCTAATATATTTATTTTGCCTGTTTAGCCAGCATTTTATACAATTTCCATGTATTTATTTTTATCTGTGTTAACAATATACCCGCCAAGGTTAGGAACCATGTAGTCATAAAAATCACCGCCGAATATGTGCTGCATGATTACCATTATGGTTCCGCCATGAACAACAAGAGCCGCACATTCGGCTTCACAGTTCTCTATGATAAGCTCATACGCCCTTATGCAGCGTTTTGCAAATTCGGAACGGCTTTCACCGTTCGGCGGAGCAGCTTCGCCGCCCGAGTCTATCCAACGCTGATAATGCGGATTTTCTTTCAGTTCCTCGTATGATTTATTTTCAAAATCACCAAAATCTGTTTCCCGCAAATCACTGCAGATACTGATTTTCTTTCCGGGATAAATCAGCTCTGCGGTCATTATACATCTTCTTAGCGGGCTTGAAATAATTATATCCGCCTCCGGATATTCTTTATCTATAGCAATATTATCAAGTAACGGTTCATCTGTTGTACCTGTATATCTTTTCAGCGTATTGCCATGGGTTTTTCCATGTCTTATCAGAATCAGCTTCATCCCAGACACGCTTTCATAAACCGCTCTGCCATTTTGACGTTGGAATAAAAATTCAGATGCGGGAAACCTGCATATAAAGTATCGGTAGCGTGTATATGCCGCCATTCCTCACCGTTTTTTCTTACCCGCAGTGCACTGCCCGGATTTGAACTTTCATACCTATGGAACTCATAGGTTTTTATTGCTTCACCTTTTTTGAGAAGCAGATTACTCTCATCCGCTGTCATTTCAACATAACCATAATTATTAAACGGCTGCATCCTCGTGCACTCGCCATCGATTGCGCCCGCCATTCTCTGGCTTACGCCTGTTATATCAAGAATGCTTTCATGCAGATACATAAATCCGCCGCTCTCGGCTATTGCCGGCATTCCGCCGCGCACGGCATCCCTGACAGAATCGAGCATCGATTTGTTCTTTGCAAGAGCAGATGCAAACATTTCAGGATAGCCGCCGCTTATAAATAAGCCGTTCACATCCTCAGGCAGCTTTTCGTCCTGCATAGGTGAGAACTTTACAATCTCCGCACCCATTCTTTCAAGTATTTCAATATTATCGGCGTAGTTAAGGCAAAAGGCTTTATCGCAAGCTACGGCAATTTTTGTTCTGCCCACATACGGTATATCTATACGCTTTGCTTTAATCGGCTTTGCGCTCTTGGCAATTTCTATAATTTGATCAATATCTACAGTCTTTTCCACTGCCTTCGCAAGCCCCATCATTTTGTTTTTGATTTCATTTATTTCCAGCTCTGTTACTAGAGATAAATTTTTATTTTCAGAAACAACCGATTTAAATCCTGGAACATATCCCAGACATTTTATATTAAGCTCCTCGCAAACCTTTTTCATACCATCGTATATCAACGGATTTAGCCTGTTAAAAATAACTCCCTTGATCGTATTCTTGCTGTATCTGATAAATCCATACAGAATAGCGGCAGCGGACGCTTCCATATTCTTGCAGTCAACTACAAGAATTGTCGGAGTTTTTGTTATAAGCGCCATTTCAGAGGTACTTGCCTTATCCGTAAACATATATCCGTCATAATAGCCCTTAACTCCGTCTATAACAGAGACTTCCGATTCGTGCTCGCTCAAAAGATATTTAATTGTATCCTCCGACATCATAAATGAGTCAAGATTATATGCGCGCACGCCTATTACATCATTTATAAAAGACGGATCAAGATAATCCGGTCCACATTTAAAGCCCGTTAAATCAATACCTCTGTTTTTCAGTGCCTGCATTATAGCGCACGTTATCGTGGTTTTTCCGCAGCTGCTGTTTGTTCCTGCAATAAGAATTCTACCCATCTATATTTCCCCTTTCTAATTTACCTTTTTATCATATCCATTTTTATTGTATTAGTTTCATTATTAATTGTCAATGGCAACAAATCACAAATCATAGACACAATTTTGCCGTAATTTTATTCAACAGGCATGGACTAAAACAATAAAAGAGCGGCAAATGCCGCCCCGAGAATTAATCTTTTTACATTTCATCCAACGTCTTTATGAGGTTTTCACACACCGTTTTAATTCTCAGCTTGTAGGTATCAGCCTCCTGTTTTATTTTGAGCATCTCCTGATGCTTTTTGATGTGTTCCTCATCAATCTGACGCGCAAGCCGTGTCGCGTCAAGCTTGGCACGGTTTATAATAGCCTGCGCCTCCATGTTTGCATTGTTCTTGATATCCTGCGCTGACTGACGCGCAACATCAAGAGAGCGGTGCATTGTATCCTCGATTTCTTTATACCGGTCAACAGCCTCAGTAAGAAGCTTTATTTTATCCTTAAGCGCTATATTCTCCTTGCATAAAGCCTCATAGTCCTGTATAACAATATCAAGAAAGTCGTCAACAGCATCACAATCGTAGCCCTTAAGCTTTTTTTCAAACTCCTTATTTTGAATATCAATCGGTTTTAACATATTAACACCGTCCCCTCAGATTTATTAAATGTATTGCTTTAATGTTATATGAAGTCTGTTTTTCCGCGTTTCACCGTCAAAGCTGTGTATAAGAAAACGACCGTAGCCGCGGATTGAAAGCAGATCGCCCTCCTTGACCGGTTCCGAGACTTTTGTTATCTCGCGGTGATTAACTTTGACCTTGCCCCCATTGATAAGCCCTGACGAAATCTGGCGCGAAACATTTGCAGCCGCGCCTACAACGGCATCAAGCCTGCCTGATGCGCAGACTGTGCCGATAGTTTTATATTTACGCTCTATCTTTATATCGCCGAAATTAGTGATTTCAGTAACGGAAACACCCTGATTACCTATTTTATGCAGATTATCCTTTATATAGCCCGTAATATCGCTATGCAGAAATACATATGCAAAGCCGTCGTTTACCACAATATCGCCAAGCTTTGACTGCGCTATTCCCAGTGACATTATCGTGCCGAGATAATCGCGATGGTTAAGCTTCTTTGTGAAGCCGCCTTCTATTTTAAGGCATGACATCGGAAACTCCAAGGCATCCGGCTCTGTCCATTCCGGAAACACACCCAGCATTTTCTTTTCCGCTTCATCAAAGCCTCCGGAATACATCACGTTATATCCGAAAGGAAATATAACCTTGTCATGTATCACAGCCTGCTCGGCACCGTCAAGGAAATCCGAAAATACAGGGCTCGAGTATTTTTCGCACAGCGAAAACAAGTCCTCTGTGCGAGCGGCAAGAAGCTTATCATTATGATCCATTAATATCTGCTCTTTCTGTTTGTAAGAGTTACTCCCTTAGGCGCTATGCAGAATATGCTCGGACATAATCTCGAGAACGGGCAATCCATTCCCTCTGCCGCGCCGCATATGTAATCCACAATTCTTCTTGCCTCTTCAGATGTAGGTATACCGGAAACGTCAAAAATGGTGATTTTGCCTTCTTTAACCTCTCTTACAAGCTTTGCACTGTCGTCAAAGCCTACCGGATAGAGAACAACTACCTCAACACCGGACAAATTTGGCTCATATCTGATCTGCTGCTTAGAGCTGTATCTGTCTGATGTTTTGCGTGACGAATATGACGAAGACTGTCTTGCGCTGAATCTTCTTTCCGCTGCCTCTTCTTCTGCCTCATAATCCTCATATTCATCGTTCTTATTCTTCGAAAGAAATGAGAAAAGACTTCTCTTCGGAGTTTCCTCATACTCCTCTTCGTAATCACGCTCTTCCTCGTAATCGTCTGTTCTTCCGCTTAACGCGCGTTTTGCATTATCCAAAAATGACATTGCCTTTCGTCTCCTTTCAATTATTGTAATTTCTTGCTCCAAAGATCGCGCTGCCTACGCGTACCATTGTGGCACCGTATTTTATGGCGGTTTCAAAATCACCGCTCATACCCATTGACAGCTCCTCCATCGAAACATTAGTGTAATTTCTGCCTTTTATCTCATTATAAAGCTTCTGCATATTCTCAAAATGTATTGAAACATCTCCGAATTCCGCCTTTGGGGCTATTGTCATAAGCCCTTTTACATGCGTATGTTTAAGCTCCGCTGCATGGAGAAGAAGTCCCTCCAAGTCCTGCGGGTCTATTCCCGATTTAGATTCCTCGCCGGATATGTTGACCTGAATAAGAATATCTATATCCCTGTTATGCAACGCTGCTAAACGCTCAATTTCATCCATCAGCTTTATGCTGTCAACGCTGTGTATCATCGAGCAGCGATCAATAACATACTTCACCTTATTTGACTGCAAATGCCCTATAAGGTGCCAGCGAACCGGCAGTACATACTCAAACTTATCCCGCACCTCCTGCGGCTTGTTTTCTCCTATATCTGTTACGCCAAGGCGGATCGCTTCATTCATCAGCTCAATCGGATATGTTTTTGTAACTGCAATGAGCTTTATCTCTTCCGCGTTTCTTCCGCACGTCGCGGCAGCCTCCGCTATACGAGCTTTTACAGCGTTCAGATTTTCTCCTATATTCATAAAATCCTCTCCTATCGTTCTCCGATTACAAGTCTCTCCATTGATGATAGTTTATTCTTTGCATCTTCGGTTGAACGGATTATTGAATATCCCTCCGCCATATCTGTATAAAGAACCTCACAGTCGCATTTATATGTTTCTGAGCCCTTCATTGCATTTACATAATATGTGTTTATTTCGCTTCCTGTGTGTACTGCATCTATAGGTATCTTATAACCTGAATACTCTTCAAATATTATATCTGCTTTTATCTTTCTGTACGCAAACGCGCTTTCAAGATATGACGGTACCTCTACCAGGAATATATATTCACCGTTTTCATCCGGCTCTGAAACATATGTTACGGTTCCCTTGACCTTGCTTGCCGAAATCCCTGTAAATCTTACGCTCACAGGCACATCCACTTTACACATATCCTTATAATTGTCGTTTGAAATCCCAAGGACATACCAGTAATGGTTATTCATAACCCTGCATACAGGATCGCCCACAACAACGGCGGAGCCGTTGGCACGACTGGGTTTCTCGGCACTGAGTGATTTTATATATGACGGGCTGTAATCCTTTATTCTGTCTGGTGACAGCACAGATTCCAGACCGTCAACATATGATGAAAATATCCCCGAACGATCAGATACCGTTTCATTTTTCCTGGCAGGTATTGACGCCTCGACTCTTCTGCGTTCATTTTCAAGCTCAGCTATCCTGTCGCTTGCCGATACTTCGTTCCCTGCTCTTAGTCCGTTTATATCCTCTCTGTTTTCATGTATCTGTTCTACACTATTGCTGGCAGCTAGGGATAAGGTGGAATTCATTTTGTTTGAAATCTCATTCTCGACGGAAACATCGTCTACAGCATAAAGCTCCCGGCCGGCATTCTCTTTTTTCAGTCTGCTTATTTTGGAGTCAAGAGTACGGAGCTTCTGAAAATACGATGCGTCAACATTACCTGTAAATGTGTTGCTTATCACAGCGCCGTTTGAAACTCTTTCTCCTTCTTGTACCGTATTATAAACTGTTCCTGCCGTAGTTGAATAATAAACCGATTCCTCCCGGACTATATACGCATCATCACAGGTGATTCCTATCTCATGAGTATATTCCTCAAGCTCCATCGAATGCATAGGAAGTACAAGATACGCAATACCATAAACTGCAATAACAAGAACAGCAAGTGATATTACAATTGTAAAAAATTTTTTCATCCTCTGTTCCTTTAACCATACAAACCTCTGTTTAGTATATACATATTTTATTATATAACGCTTTTCGACAAAATACAAGTCTTTTTTTCATTTTTTTTAATAAATACGGTTTTTATCGCTTTTTCATGTAAACTATCGCGTTTGCCGCCTGAAACGGGCTGAGCATATCCAGCATATTATGCATAATACACGGCGGCTCCCTTTCTATGAGTTTTACCATCCTTGCAAGCTCCGGACAGTTGTTATAGTGCGTCATCACCGCTTTTACAAGGTCGGTAAACGTATAGATTCGGGTTCTGTCAACCCCCGAAAGCTCCGCCGCCCGTTCTATCCCTTCTATGATTGCATGACCATATCGTGCCGCGGCAGAAGAATATGATTTATTATAAATGAAAAAACTCCGTCCCGCAAATTTGCCGAACGCCTTCATACAGCTCATATATCCGTCTTTTATACTTCGTTTTATTTTGTGACTATCAAATTCCATAATACCGCATTCCGGCTTATCACAGTTTATTTCTATAAGATTTACCCCTCTTTTGTCCACATTCTTTACCATGCCTATTCCCCGAACGGAAACTGATATAATTGTATCGTATCCGCGCGCAGTAAGCATATCTATAGGTATATTATTCCTTATTCCCCCATCAGTAAATTCCTCACCTTTTATTTTTACAGGTTTGAACACGGGAAAGCATGCGCTTGCGATTATATAATCAATAAGCATTCCATCAGGTATCCTGTCCAAAAACAGCTCTACCGGCTTTTTTGTGCTTGACGAAAATGTACACAGGCCATAGTCCATCTCCGACTGCCGAACCTTTTCTTCATCAATTATATCGGCAAGAAAGCTTTTCATTGTATCTGTTTCAAATCCGCCTTTTAAAATATTTCCTATCGCGGAGCTCAAAGCTGCAGGAGAAATAATATTCTCATCCTCCGCCTGCGGGATGAGCTTTTGCGCGGTAAGATTACACCAGAGCTCTTCCGCGTCAACGCCCGCCGCAAAAGCCGCGCCGTTGATTGCCCCTACAGACGTTCCCGATATAGCTGTTATATCCTTATTTAAATCCCGCAGCGCGCTCCATACCCCCGCCTCGAACGCGCCCCTCGCTCCGCCGCCGCCAAGTGCCAATGCATATTTCATATCTGAACACCTCTACAATTATTATTTGACGTTATTTTTTTCATATACAGTGGAATAAGATTAAAAAGAACGAAAAAAATTTTTTAAGTTTATTATTGACAAAACAAGAAAGTTGTGCTAAACTAACCACTGTAGGGATATGGCTACTATCTGTTTGCAGTGGCATAATATCCCGAATGGAAAGGAGAAAAGGTATGACACTTAAGGATGTAAAGATTGGCGGGAAAGCAACTGTTCTTAAGCTTACAGGCACAGGAGCCATTAAACGCCGCATTATGGATATGGGTATCACAAAAGGTGTGGAAATCCATGTGCGTAAGCTTGCGCCGCTTGGTGATCCGATTGAAGTCACAGTACGAGGTTATGAGCTTTCAATCAGAAAAGAGGATGCCGAAATGATTGAGGTTAAATAATTATTTTTTGGATAGCAGTTAGTTATATCTAACACATTTTAGCAGGATATAAATCACACCAATGTTTAGATAGTTTATTTTGAAAGGAGTATAATAATGACCGTTAAAATTGCGCTTGCCGGAAATCCGAACTCCGGTAAAACAACATTATTTAACGCGTTAACGGGTTCAAATCAGTTTGTCGGTAACTGGCCCGGCGTTACAGTAGAAAAGAAAGAGGGTAAGCTCAAAGGACACAAGGATGTAATCATCACAGACCTTCCGGGTATATATTCACTCTCACCATATACACTTGAAGAGGTTGTTGCAAGAAATTATCTCATTAACGAGCAGCCGGATGCTATTTTAAATATCATCGACGGAAGCAACCTCGAAAGAAATCTTTATCTTACAACACAGCTCACAGAGCTTGGTATTCCGGTAATCATGGCAATAAACATGATGGACGTTGTCAACAAGACGGGTGATGACATAAACTTCAAAAAACTCGGCGAAGCAATGGGCTGTGAAGCGGTTCCTATTTCCGCGCTTAAAGAAACAGGTATTGATGAAGCGGCAAAAAGAGCGGTGGCAGCAGCGCAGTCGAAGAAGAGATCAGCTCCGGTACATTCCTTCAGCAGAGCCGTTGACGGATATCTCAACGAAATCGCCGTAAAGCTTGACGTTCCGCGTGAGCAAAAGCGTTTCTATGCCGTAAAGCTTTTTGAGCGTGACGATAAGATTGCGGCCGTTCTTAAAAACGCGCCTGATGTTGAATCAATCATTGCCAGAGCTGAAAAGGAGCAGGATGACGATTCGGAATCAATCATCGCAAATGAGCGATACATATATGTCACATCAATTATCAGGGACTGCTATAAAAAGACAGGAAAAGAGAAGCTTTCAGCATCAGATAAAATTGATAGAATCGTTACAAACAGAATTCTCGCATTGCCGATATTTGCGGCGGTAATGTTTATTGTATATTATGTATCTGTGACGACAGTCGGTTCAATATTCACTGACTGGGCAAATGACGGAGTTTTCGGCGATGGCTGGAACCTGTTCGGAATCCAGATCCCTGGCATTCCTGTAATTATAGAAGGACTACTCCCCGCTAGCACAGCTCCGTGGCTGCATGATCTCATCATTGACGGTATCGTGTCAGGCGTAGGCTCCGTTTTAGGCTTTGTTCCTCAGATGCTTATTCTGTTCATATTCCTCGCATTCCTTGAAGCCTGCGGTTATATGGCGCGTATCGCATTCATCATGGATAGAATTTTCAGACGTTTCGGGCTTTCCGGTAAGTCATTCATCCCGATTCTTATCGGTACAGGGTGCGGTGTTCCGGGTATTATGGCATCGCGTACAATTGAAAACGTGAGCGACCGCCGAATGACAATTATTACAACAACATTCATTCCGTGCGGCGCAAAGCTCCCGATTATCGCGCTTATCGCAGGCGCGTTATTCGGCGGCGCGGCATGGGTTGCACCGAGCGCATATTTCGTAGGTATCGCGGCGATAATCTGCTCAGGTATAATCCTCAAAAAGACAAAGCTGTTTGCAGGTGATTCGGCTCCGTTCGTTATGGAGCTCCCTCCATACCATATGCCGACAGTAGGCAACGTGCTTCGCAGCATGTGGGAGCGCGGCTGGTCGTTCATAAAGAAGGCATGCACAATCATTCTTCTCGCAACAGTTCTCATTTGGTTCTTAGAGAGCTTTGGCGTTAAAAACGGTTCGTTCGGCATGGTTGAGGATATGAATAACTCCATACTTGCAGGTATCGGTAATGCAGCAGCATTCATCTTCGCGCCGCTCGGCTGGGGTGATTGGAAAGCAGCAGTTGCTGCTGTTACAGGTCTTATTGCTAAGGAAAATGTTGTCGGTACATTCGGTGTTCTCTACAGCGGCATGGGCGAGGTCGCGGAAAATGGTTTCGAGGTGTGGGAAAACCTTCGGGCTGCTTACACACCGCTTGCGGCTTATTCATTCCTTGTGTTCAATCTTCTATGCGCGCCGTGTTTCGCAGCCATGGGAGCTATAAGACGTGAGATGAACAGCGCAAAGTGGACCTGCTTCGCAATCGGATATCAGTGTGTATTCGCTTATTTCGTATCACTCTGTATTTTCCAGATTGGCTCACTCCTTACCGGCTCGATAAATATATTGGGACTTATCACTGCAATTATCCTTATAATTGCATTCGTATACCTTCTCTTCCGTCCGCACAAAGATGGCACGGCTCTTAAGAGCGGCGGATCATTATCAAGATAATACTAAACAGTCGTCGGAATTCAATCTGGCGACTGTTTTTTCATATGGTGGCAAAAATAGTGCATTGACTACATTGTACATTTAGTGTATAATGAAAGAAAAAACACCCACAAGAAAAGAGATGAGAATTTTGAAAAAGGTTGCAGCCGCGCTCACAGCGCTCACATTGTTTTTATCAACCACGGCATTTGCTTCATCAATACCCGATCATTGCGGAACTGATATAAGCGAAATAGAAATCGGCACAATGGCTCTAAGCAAAAATGTCACAAGATATAATCACTTGTTCAAGCAGTCAGGCGACCAATACGGAATAGACCCCAATATTCTTGCCGCGATATGTATGCAGGAATCGAGCGGTATAAATTACGATTACTATGACGATGGTACTCCGCGTCCGGCATGGGGTATTATGCAGATTGAATACACATGCGAGCAGGATTTTGCCGCATTCGGACTTGATTACGCAGGCGTAAAATGGACGCTTGAGGACAGGCTTGATCCCGAAAAGGCTGTTCCGTATGCCGCACACAGGCTCTCGGAGGCGCTTTATAAATACGACAACGACTATGCAAAGATGCTGCAATCATATAATTACAGCGATTACACGCTGAAAAAAATACTGGACGCTGTCGGCGACGACTGGATGGACGAGCGTGTGAACGCGGTAGACTATGTTGAAAACTGGCCGTATGAAAACTACGGGGATCCGCTTTATGTTGAGCACGTTCTGCGTTACTACCATAACGATATCGAATACATAGGAGCAAAGGTTCGCCTTAACAACAAGCTTGTGAAATTTAACGACCAATACCCAATAGTAGATGATGGATATACATTGATACCCGTCCGCGCTGTCAGTGAGTCGCTCGGCGCAAAGGTTGACTGGGACGGCAAGGCGCAGCTTGTAACAATAACAAAAGGCGGTACTTCCATCAAGCTGTACATAGATAATAACACCGCATACATAAACGGAAGGGAATGCGAGCTTGATGTTCCCGCGCAGATGATAAACAACCGTACCATGGTTCCTCTTCGCTTCGTTGCCGAGACCTTTAATCTAAATGTTGACTGGGACGGCAATACGCGAACGGTTATTATGACAAATTAATACACAAAAATAGAGTTACCGGATTTATTGTTTCGGTAACTCTGTTTTTGTATTAATCTTTATACAAGCTTTTAAGCAGCGCAATCTCTGCTGCATATCCGTCAAGCTCGTTCGGGGTTTCGAGATAGAACGGCAGCTCGCGCAGTGCGGGGTGGTTTATAATCCGCTCAAATGCCTCTATGCCGATATAGCCTCCGCCTATCTTTTCATGTCTGTCCTTATGCGCGCTGAACGGATTTTTGCTGTCGTTTATGTGAATTGCCTTTAAACGGTCAAGACCTATAACGCGGTCAAATTCTTCAAGCACACCGTCAAGATTATTAACTACATCATATCCGCCATCATTCACATGGCAGGTATCAAGACACACACCGAGCTTTTCATTAAGCTCAACCCTATCAATTATAGCCCGCAGCTCCTCAAAGCTCCGGCCTACCTCGCTTCCCTTACCCGCCATTGTTTCAAGCAGGATTGTCGTTGTCATTTCGGGATAGATTACCTTATTAAGATGAGCAGCAATAAGCTCAATTCCTACCTCCGCGCCCTGCTTTACATGACTGCCGGGATGGAAGTTATACATCTGCCCCGGAGTATATTCCATACGCTTTATATCGTCAATCATCGTGTTTAACGCAAACTCTCGTATCCCTTCGTCCACCGCACAGGCATTTAATGTATACGGCGCGTGCGCAAGTATTTTTGTTATTCCGTTTTCCGCGGCAAATTCGTGAAATTTCTTTATATCAGCTTCATCTATAGGCTTTGCCTTTCCGCCACGGGGGTTACGCGTAAAAAACTGAAATGTGTTCGCCCCGATTGATACGGCTGTTTTTGCCATATCAAGATAACCTTTTGAGGCTGATAAGTGACATCCTATTGTAAACATGTATACTCTCCTTTTCTACGCTACACAAAACTTCGTTTTGCTATGCTACAACTTGCAAGCAAGTTGTTCACTTATATTCGCTTCGCTAATTTTTCTACATTCTCCGCTCTGAATCTGTCAAAGCGGTCCTCCTCTATCGCGGTTCGTATATCCTCCATAAGATGATTATAGAAATACAGATTATGAAGTACGCAAAGTCTCATGCCGAGCATTTCCTTTGCCTTGAACAGATGGCGGATATACGCCCTTGAGTAGTTTCGGCATGCCGGACAGCCGCAATCCGGGTCGATCGGCAGCGGGTCTGTTTCGTATTTCTGATTCAGCAGATTCATTGTGCCATGCTGTGTAAATATGAACGCGTGACGCGCGTTTCTTGACGCGATTACGCAGTCAAAGAAATCGACGCCTCTTGCAACCGCTTCAATTATATTTGATGGTGTTCCGACACCCATAAGGTATCTCGGTCTGTCCTCCGGCGCGTGCGGCATAACCATATCAAGAATGTGGTACATTTCCTCATGGCTCTCGCCCACTGCAAGTCCGCCTATCGCATAGCCCGGCAAATCGAGCTTCGCAATCTGCTTCATATGCTCAACGCGTAAATCGTCATATGTTCCGCCTTGATTTATACCGAAAAGAAGCTGATTTTTGTTTATCGTTGTATCAAGCTTGTTTAGTCTATCCATTTCCTCCTTGCAGCGTTCAAGCCAGCGATATGTTCTGTCTATCGATTTTTTAACATAATCCTTCGGAGCGGGGTTTTCAATACATTCATCAAATGCCATTGCTATAGTTGAAGCAAGATTTGACTGGATCTGCATACTTTCCTCCGGTCCCATAAAAATATGCCGCCCGTCTATATGCGAGCTGAAGCTTACTCCCTCCTCGGTTATTTTGCGAAGTCCCGCAAGCGAGAACACCTGGAACCCGCCGCTGTCTGTCAGAATAGGTCTGTCCCAGTTCATAAACTTATGCAGTCCGCCCATATCATGAATAAGCTTGTCGCCCGGGCGCAAATGCAGATGATATGTGTTTGACAGCTCAACCTGACAGCCTATTTCCTTTAAATCCATTGTGGAAACAGCGCCCTTAATTGCGGCAAGCGTTCCCACATTCTGAAATACCGGTGTCTGCACAACACCGTGAACCGTGCGAAACTCGCCTCTTCGGGCATTTCCGTTTGTGTGTAATATCTTAAACATAATTAACCTTTCTCTATTTGATAATCATGGCGTCTCCAAAACTGAAGAATCTGTACCTTTCCTCAACCGCCGTCTTGTATGCGTTAAGTACATTATCACGTCCGGCAAGCGCGGAAACAAGCATAATAAGCGTTGATTCCGGCAGATGGAAATTTGTGATTAACGCGTCTATTACATGAAACTCCTTGCCGGGATAGATGAATATATCCGTCCAGCCGGTAGACGCTTTAAGCGGCATACCGCCAAGTCCCGCGGTCTCGAGCGTTCTTGTAGCGGTTGTTCCGACAGATACAACTCTCTTTCCCGCAGCTTTAGTTTCATTTATTAAATCCGCCGTTTCCTGCGGCAGTATATAGAACTCCGAATGCATTTTGTGGTTGTTGACATCATCGACCTTAACCGGTCTGAATGTGCCCAAGCCCACATGAAGCGTTACATAACCTATATTAACGCCCTTTGCCTTAACCTTCTCTAGCAGCTCCGGCGTAAAATGCAGCCCGGCTGTCGGTGCCGCGGCTGAGCCGTTATGCTTTGCATATACGGTCTGATACCTGTCACGATCCTCAAGCTTCTTTGTAATGTACGGCGGCAGCGGCATTTCTCCGAGCTTGTCCAGAACATTTTCAAATATGCCCTCATATTCAAATTTAACAAGACGGTTGCCGTCGTTTATAATGTCAAGTATCTCCGCCTTAAGCTCGCCGTTTCCGAACACAAACCGCGCGCCCGGTTTTGCTCGTCTGCCGGGCTTCAGGATTACCTCCCAAGTATCGAGCGAGTGCTTGTTAAGCAGCAAAAACTCAATCGCTCCGCCTGTTCCCTCTTTAACTCCGTACAGCCTTGCTGGAATAACGCGCGTATCATTGAGTATCAGCGCATCACCCGGTTCGAGCATATCCACTATATCATAAAAATGCCTGTGAGAAATCTCTCCTGTTATCTTATCAAGCTCCATAAGCCGCGAGTTATCTCGCTTTGCAAGCGGCTCCTGCGCGATAAGCTCCTCAGGCAAATCATAGTAAAAATCCGATGTTTTCATCCATAAACCCCTTTATTATGCCAATACGTTTTTATTCTGACATGAATTAGTTCGATATACAACATTCAAATCGTCTATTGACAACAATAATATATTGTGATATAATACAGATAAGAAGTAAGGACGGTTTTGACCGTTCCGCTACTTAAGCGTTTTTATTAAAAATATTTTAATAGCCGCTCATTTTGCAGAATGGACGGCTATTTTTTCTCTATCACATCAAGCAATTTTATCAGTGCTTTAACAAATGCTATTGCTAAAACGAGATAAACCACATTAAACAATGAGTTTATTAAATCGCTCATGTGCATCACCCTTCCGTTTTGCGTACCTATGTACTCCCAAAAGCGGAAGCAGAACCAGGCTGCATGGGCGAGCAGGACGCTCGCGTCCAACCAGCCAGCCTCACCGTCCTATTAACTTCTTATCCAGTATTATTCTAACATAAATACAATTATTTTTCAAGTATATCCGGTATATTAAATTCCATTTTAAAACATTGACACAAAAAAATAAATATGATATGATGGTTTAAATGAGATTACACAAAAGGAGTTTACATATATGACAAGAAAGGAACGCGCTTTACTAATTCTTGAAAAGCTTGAAGAGGTCTATCCTGATGTTGAGTGCTCGCTTAATTACAGCACGCCGCTTGAAATGCTTATTGCCACGCAGCTTTCGGCGCAATGTACAGACGCGCGTGTTAATATAGTTACTAAGCCGCTTTTTGAGCGTTATAAGAACGCCGATGATTTTTCCAATGCCGATTATGACGAGCTGTGCGAATATATACGCTCAGCCGGCTTCTACCGCAACAAGGCAAAAAATATAATCGCCTGCTGCCAGCGCATACGCGACGTATATAACGGAGAGGTTCCCGACACTATGGAAGATCTGCTCACTCTTGCCGGAACAGGCAGAAAGACCGCGAACCTTGTATTAGGTGACATATTCGGCAAGCCTGCAATCGTTGTTGACACGCATTGCATAAGACTCACAAACCGAATGGGACTTACAACCAATTCCGAGCCTGAAAAGATTGAGCAGGATTTAAGAAAAATCATTCCGCCGGAGAAGGGCTGCCACTTCTGCCATCAGCTTGTTGCTCACGGCAGAGCCGTGTGTACAGCGCGCAAAGCTGACTGTGATGCGTGCAACCTGAACGATGTCTGCAAAAAGGTAGGTCTGAAAAAGAAGAAATAATTTCGTTATACAAACCATATATTATTCAAGGGGGTGGTCTCTTTGAATTATATCTGGGGATTTATGATACTTGTTTCTGTTATAACAGCCATATTTACAGGGCGTGTTGATGAGACTGTGAATGCCGTTTTTGAAGGCGCGCAGTCCTCTGTCAGCACGCTTATTTCATTTGCCGGGGTTATGTGCTTCTGGTGCGGGCTGATGAAGATTGCCGAAAGATCAGGCATATCACAGTTCATCTGCCGTATTATTTCGCCTGTTGTAAACAGACTTTTTCCCGGCAGCAGCGAGGCGGCGCGGCAGCATATTTCTATGAACATAACTGCAAATCTGCTTGGCATGGGCAATGCCGCAACGCCTATGGGTATGCTTGCCGCCGAGGAGCTTGACCGCGAAAATCCCAATCCTGAAATTCCGTCTGTTAATATGTGCATGCTCGTTGTGCTGAACACTACCGCGTTTCAGTTTGTGCCTTCAACAATTATAGCGCTGCGTGCAGCAGCAGGGTCGATTTCGCCTGTTTCTATAATCATACCTATATGGTTTGCCTCCGCCGTTGCAGTGACTGCGGGTATATTATCAGTTAAGACTATGGGGAGATTCATATGCGCTACATAACTCCTGCCATCATTTCACTCATTATCATAATCGCGCTTTCACGAAAAAAGCCTCTCTACACCGACTTTATAAACGGTGCAGGAAGCGGCATGAAACTGCTTGCTGATATTTTCCCGCCGCTTGTTGCAATGCTCACCGCGGCGGCTATGCTGCGTGCCTCCGGCGCGATGGAGCTTGCGATAAATTTTATATCGCCTTTTGTGAGCAAAATCGGACTTCCGGCAGAAGTGATGCCGCTTGTCCTGATTCGCCCGGTTTCCGGTAGCGGTTCAATCGGTGTTCTTTCAGGGCTTCTTAACGAATACGGCGCCGACTCTCTGCCCGGCAGACTTGCCTCTGTAATATGCGGCAGTACCGAAACCACATTTTACTGCCTTGCGGTTTATTTTTCAAAAACACGGGTTAAATACATAAAGCGTGCCGTTCCCTGCGCGGTAATAGGCGATTTAACCGGAATTGCGGCCGCGGTCTTTGCGCTGCGCGTTCTTGGGCTTTAAACTTATATTCATATAATTGTGCAAAGTACACACAAAATTGACAAATTTTTATCGAAGATGATTATTTTGCGAAAAAGTTAATAAATTTTATAATATTACTTGAAAATTTCTTTATTTTGTTATAAAATATATTCATATAATTATGCCGCTTTGCGGTTATGTAAAGGAGATTCTTAATATGTTAAACAAGTTAAACGTAGAAAGTGTTGACGTTAAAGGAAAAAGAGTCCTTGTAAGATGCGACTTCAATGTTCCGCTCAACGATAAACAGGAAATTACAGATGAAACAAGAATAGTCGGTGCGCTTCCGACAATTCAGTATCTTATTGATAACGGCGCAAAGGTTATCCTCTGCTCACATATGGGTAAGCCGAAGGGTCAGCCGGTTCCGACATTATCACTCGCTCCGGTTGCTAAGAGACTTTCAGAAAAGCTCGGCAAAGAGGTTGTATTTGCGGCTGACGATAATGTAGTAGGCGAAAACGCAAAGGCTGCGGTTGCGGCAATGGCTGAAGGCGATGTTGTTCTTCTTGAGAACACACGTTACAGAGCAGAAGAGACAAAGAATGTTGAGGAGTTCTCAAAGGAGCTCGCTTCACTTGCTGACGTATTCGTAAACGACGCGTTCGGTACAGCTCACAGAGCGCACTGCTCAAACGTTGGCGTAAGCGCGCTCGTTAAGCCGGCAGTTGCAGGATATCTCATTGAGAAGGAAATCAAGTTCCTCGGCAATGCTGTTAATTCACCGGTAAGACCGCTCGTAGCAATCCTCGGCGGTTCAAAGGTATCATCAAAGATTTCTGTAATCGAGAACCTTCTCAAGAAGGTGGATAAGCTCATCATCGGCGGCGGTATGGCTTATACATTCATGGCTGCTCAGGGCAAGACTACAGGTACTTCACTTCTTGAGCCGGATTATATCGACTATGCTAAGAAGATGCTCGACGAGGGCGCAGATAAGATTGTTCTTCCGGTTGATACGGTAGTTACAGAGAAGTTTGATAACGACGCTCCATCACAGGTTGTTGAAGGCAATATCCCTGACGGCTGGATGGGTCTTGACATAGGACCGAAGTCAATCGAGCTCTTTAAGTCAGTTCTTGCTGATGCTAAGACTGTTGTATGGAACGGACCGATGGGCGTATTCGAGATGCCGAACTTCGCAAAGGGTACAAACGTAATAGCTTCAATGCTCGCAGAGATCGACGCAACCACAATTATCGGCGGCGGCGACAGCGTTGCTGCTGTTAACCAGGCTGGTCTCGGTGATAAGATGAGCCACGTTTCAACAGGCGGCGGCGCTTCAATGGAATTCCTTGAGGGCAAGGATCTTCCGGGTATCGTAGCTTTAGATGACGCTGAATAAATTATAAGATTATCAGAGAGGATAAGAAAATGGGAAAATATGTAATAGCAGGCAACTGGAAGATGAACAAGCTTCCGTCAGAAACATATGACTTTGTTAAAGAGGTCGTAGAAGCAACAAAAGGTGCGACATGTGAAGTAGTTTGCTGCACACCGTATGTATGTCTTGCTCCGGCTGTTGAGGCCGCAAAGGGCACACACGTAAAGATAGGTGCTGAAAATCTTCACTATGAGGAAAAGGGCGCATACACCGGCGAGGTTTCAGCTGAGATGCTTAAGGATATCGGCGTTGAGTATGTAATCATGGGTCACAGTGAAAGACGTGAGTACAACAACGAGACAGACGAGACTGTAAACCTTAAGGCAAAGAAGGCTCTTGCAACAGGTCTTATCCCGATTGTGTGCTGCGGTGAGTCACTCGAGCAGAGAGAGGCCGGAATCACAATGGACTGGATCTCAATTCAGATCAAGAAGGCGTTCGCGGGCATCTGTGCTTGTGAAGCTAAAAAGGTTATTATCGCTTACGAGCCTATCTGGGCTATCGGTACAGGCAAGACTGCTACAGACGAGCAGGCAGAAGAGGTTTGCTGCGGTATAAGAGAGCTTCTCGCTTCACTCTATGACGCTGAGACAGCCGCTGCGATAACAATCCAGTACGGCGGCAGCATGAACGCTAAGAACGCTGCGGGACTTCTTGCTAAGCCAAACATTGACGGCGGACTTATCGGCGGCGCTTCATTAAAGGCTGCAGACTTTGCAGTCATCACAGGCGCAGCTAAATAAATTATATTATAAGTAAATAAATACACCCATAAAAATCAATGATTTTTATGGGTGTATTAGAATAGGAGAAATCGAAATGGCAAAATCACCTATTGCTTTAATCATCATGGATGGTTACGGCATTAATAACACTACAGAGGGTAACGCTATTGCAGCGGCAAACACGCCAAATCTTGACGCTTACATGAAGAATTACCCGAACACACAGCTAAAGGCAAGCGGTCTCGCCGTTGGTCTTCCCGACGGACAGATGGGCAACAGCGAGGTTGGACATACAAATATAGGCGCCGGCAGAGTTGTATATCAGATGCTCGTTAAGATCACAAAGGATATTG
>JAFLUC010000052.1 GCA_022509005.1 Oscillospiraceae bacterium
CGTTTTCTTCTCTGAAAGCAGCTCTGCGTATTCGCTGTTCAATCGTTTTATCGAACAGTTGCAAGGTCTTTACCGAGCTTTTGATAGTTCAGGCTGTGTGAAACTTCCCGTCCTCTGCTTTCACCTGTGTTGTAGGTGTCTATCGTTTCCTTGCCGAGCGCCTGATTAAGCTCTTTGAGAGTTGTCGGCTCTTTACCACCGAGAAAGATGGAAGTATCGCAGTTGCCGATTATGGTATCTGCACTTTCCTTATACAAAGCCTTTAGCTGACTCTGCGCCTGAAGCACCAAACAAGCCGATATTTCACGGCTTCGTATTGTTGCCATTAGCTTCTCAAGGTTCGGTATCTGACCGATATTTGCGCACTCATCAATCAAGCATCTGACGTGAACGGGAAGTCTACCGCCGTAAACATCATCTGCTTTTTCGCAAAGCAGATTAAAAAGCTGTGAGTATATCATAGCTATAAGGAAATTGAAAGTAGTGTCTGTGTCCGACATTATGAGAAAGAGAGCAGTTTTCTGATAACGCTTATCGTTCTTGTCCTTCTCGTTGATAAATATTTTATCGCCAAGAGTATCAAGCTCCAATTCATCGTACATCGTTATTTCTCTAAGCTCCGAAATCTCAAACGGAGCAAGCCGAGCGCCGCAGGAAATATTGATAGACTTCGCTGTTTTTCCGGCAGCGAGCTTGTATTTCTTGTATTGCCTTACGGCAAAGTGTTCAGGCTCTTTTGCTTCCAATTCCTCAAATGCAAGGTCAACATTATTCTTAAAGGTTTCGTCATCTTCACGAACCTCCATAGCGTTGATGAACGCAACAAGAGTTGCGAGATTCTTTTCTTCGGGCGGAGCTTCATACCATATCAAGCCTATCAGGGCGCAATATAAAAGCGTTTCGGCTTTCACCCAAAAATCATCACCGCCCTTACCTTCGCCTTTAGTGTTGGTAATAAGCGTTGTAACTAACTTCAAAATATCCTTTTCGCTACGGATATACGCAAAAGGATTGTAGTGCATTGATTTTTTGAAGTTAATCGTATTGAAAACCTTTATGCGATAATCGTTTTCCTGTAAGAGCTTTCCGCACTCAATAAGAATACTGCCTTTCGGATCAGTAACAACATAGCTTGAGTGCATCTGCATAAGGTTCGGTTTTATAAAAAACCTTGTTTTACCCGAACCTGAACCGCCTATGACAAGCACATTTTTGTTTCGTGCAAGTTTGGGGTTTTTAGGTCGGTTATTCATAGTTAAGCGTTCCGTTTGAGTAAGGAGTACATTGTTTTCAAACACAGGATCAATGTAGGGAGCAATGTCATCGTGCGTACCCCACCGTGCAGAACCATATTCCTCATTCTTACGGAACTTTTTTGCGTTTTTTCCTTTCATATACACCACCATCCTCAAAATAACGGCGCACACGATACCGAGAAGAAAATCAGTCGGGTGAAAACTCGGCATAAGATTTGAAAACGCTTCGCCGTATCCGATATTGAGGTGTAAAAGTTTTTGCGACAGGTCAGTGCCCGGAGAAAGCCGATAGCCCTGAACGATTTTTGTACCGAACAGGGCTATAAAGAAATACGGGATATTCGGAATAATAAGTTTTTTGTAATTTATTTGCTTCATAATTCCAACCCCTTATCCTTGTTTCTGAGCTTCGGCTCTCTGTTCTTGACAAGCTCTCCGAGCGATTTGAGCTTTTTAAGAAGTGAAGGCTTGCTTTGAGCCTTTAGCTTTTTCTTTGCATATTCATTCATAGCAGCGTTTAGGGCGTCGCCGTCCCTTGCCTTGAAAAAGATAAGGTATCGTGGAATATCTGAGGTTTTATCCTTTTTAATGGCATAGTCCACGCCGTATTTTCGGGCTATCCGCTCAAAATCCTTTGTGCTTTTGTCCGCAATTTCCACGTTGGTAACACCCTGATTTTGCCCTATGAGCTGCTTGACGGTCTGCTTGCCCGTAGGCTTCACATCTTTTGTGGTTTTGCCCTGAGATTTGGCTTTTTGATATGCAAGATATTTCCGCAATGCTTCTTTTAAAATTCTGCCTGTCATCTTTGTCGTATTGACTGATAAAGTAACGGTTCTGTTTTCAACTTCTTCCTGCATAAAGTCCATCTCCTCCGCAGATACAAAAAGGAGCAATCATTTTACTGACTGCTCCTGTTCATACCATATTCAATTTATTTCACCCAAGTTTCACCATTAGAGCCGTTTATAATGTTGTGAGTATTCGCAGCTTCGAGTATCTCATAATATGCCCAATACGCTTTGTCCTTGAGGTCTGTAAAGGTATTGACCGCCGACATATTCTTGTTGATATAATCTGTATCGGCTTCACGACCTGTTACACGGTTCACTATTGTTACAACCTCTGCACGGGTGATATTGTTGTCAGGTCTGAATGTTCCGTCAGAATATCCTGTTATCCAATTCATCGCCGTTGCGCTGTTGTTTGAGCTATCTGCAAGCAGCCATACATACGACACGCCGTTTTCCGTCATACTCTCACCGTCATAGCTGTAATCAATCTCGTAATATACGGGATAGTAGCCTTCCTCTGTATAATTCGGTGCGGAAGTCAGATTACATTTACTCGCTGATGTTCCGTAACGGATAGATGTATGCACACCTTTGTCCGATAAATCAGAAACGGTTACAGTGTGCGCTTTTCCATCAACTTTCCCGTAATAGCTCTGTACAACTGACTTTGCCGCAGCATATTCGTTTTTGGTATATCCGCAATCCTCGCACTCGCCTGTGAGGTGGAAACGCTGATTACCAAGCTCGCTTATAACGGTTTCATCGAAGTTGTGAGCTTCCTTTTTCTCGGTAGCTCTTGCTTTTGTTCCCTTACAGAACTGACAATACTGCCCCTTTTTTAATACCGTAGTATGATAATCGCTGTCATACGTCGTGTATGTTGTATTGTCAAAATCCAAGAAGAAATCAAGGTCGCAGCTATTCAAGCCATACACATTTTTTCCGAAAGAGTAATCGCCTTCACCGTCGGCAGAATTTAATGTACCGCATACCTGACATACCGATTTTGTCCAATGGTAAGTGGTATAGGAAGCGTCAACACCCGGTCTGCCATCATCGACATTGCCGTGAGTAACACCGTCAGTCATTGTACCGTCCGAGAATTTAACGCCACGATTAAGCGCTGTTGAGCCTGCTTTTGTGTATTCCGGCGTTCTGTAAGTAAGCATAATAGTGTCTTTGTTACAGACAGGACACCAACCTGTTTCCTGCGTGATAGTCGCATTGAAATCCAATTCGTTTGTTCTGCCGTTTGATGTTATCCAAACATCGGCAGGATCAATGTACTCGTTTACCTGAGCGGCTGAAACGCTAATTGCGGGAATAGTGCCAATCGTCATAATAGCGGCTAAAAATCCCGAAATTGCGGATTTAATAAAGTGTTTTGTTTTCATCTTATTTTTTACCTCCATTTTGTCGTTATATTATTTTTTAGGGGAAAGGTATATCCGCTAAGGTGGAATATACCTATAAATCAGATAATGCCTTATCATATTTACAACTCCTGTCCGTGATTTTTTGTTCCGGCTGCCTTGTTTAAGGCATCCTTTTTCGGCTCGATGGGTATTGCCATAACTCCTTTGCCCATTTTCAAAAAGGCTTCGGGTTTCTTGAACATCTTTTCAAACTTTGCCCTGTGTTCGGGCGGTAGTGATGTAAAATTTTCTTCACCGACACCGCAAATAAAGAATGTTCCTGCAACAATATCAATCATTTTGCCATTTTCGTCCTTTATTGCACGGTTCAGCTCCATACCATTGATTTTGCCTTCCTCGTTGCATACTAAGGTAACAGGCTCATCAAAGTAGTTGACTGCCTGTATATATCCGCCGACAATCTCCTGCATAGAAGAAAGCCCTGCTTCGATAGTGGTCATTCTTGCATACTGACCGGGTTCTACGAGCAGGACTTCCAATTCATTCAGTTTTTCAATTTCTTTGCCGTTGTCGGCGGCATATTCGACATCTGCGAAATTGTCAGCGTCTAAGATAATATCACCGTTATTCCACATTTCTTTGACTAACTGTGCGGCTTCCTCTTTGGTTTCTGCTTCAATATTCACAGTTTTTTGCAGTGTTTCCGTTATGGTTACTTCAAACTCCTTCATCATCGTTCACCTCGCTTTCCTCTATTGGGGAGAAGAAGGAACAGCTTTTTCCGTTGTGGTACTCTAAATACGGACACACAGGGCTTTTCGGATCAAGCTTATAGCTTTCTGCTCCTGTTTTGCATTTAGGACAAATCTGCTGATTAGTCATTTAAAATCTCCTTTCATCTTTCGGCTTTCTTTTGGCGGTTTTTCAGCCAACTGTCCAACAGCTTGAAAATGGTATTTTTCATTTGATTCGGTGTATATGAGCGTGGAAAATACTTCTTGATTTCATCTGTATCTATGGTGATTTTATCAAGCTCGCTTTTCTTTTCCTCCGACATAATTTCCCGCATAGCTTCAACGGTACAAGCTCCGTTCTGACTTAGCTTTCGTATTCTCTGCGCCTGTGAGAGTGTAGGCGAGTTCTGCGAATAGTCCATTGCATCTAAAAAATCCCGCTGTTCCTCTTGCGTTAGGTTCGCAAGCTCAACTGCGGGGGTAAGGGATATTTCTTTATCATCAACCTTTGTTAAAAGCTCCGGCAAAAGCTCTGCCATTTTGACATATCTCCGTATCTGTGATTTGCTTTCACCTGTTTCTGCTGACAATTTATCAATAGACCACAACTTCTGTCCAACTTGGACAGAAGTTGAATTGTCCCTCTGTCCCTGATGATTTAAAGCATCTAATTTCATCTTGTATGCAAGCGCCCTCTCGCTTGGCAGGATATTTTCACGCTGTAAGTTGCTGTCTACCATAAAGATTACTGCTTCATCATCTGTGAGATTTTTTATAATAACGGGCATTGTTTTAAGTCCGGCAGCTTCACAGGCGTGATGCCTTCGGTGTCCCGCTATAATTTCATATCCACCGCCGGGATCGGGACGAACAACCGCAGGGGATAGCACTCCGACTTGTGAAATACTATCAATAGTTTGCTGCATAAGATCATCGTCCAAAACCTTGAACGGGTGATTTTTAAAAGGGTGCAGCTCCGAGAGTTTCATTTCCACAACGGTATTCTCGTCAATAACTGTCTTTTTCGGCATTGTTATCACCTCCAATCTGTGTAGTTTTTATTTGCCGTATAGGTCGTTTCTGACCATATTCGATAAGTTTATATCTGCCGTTGCGGGGATATTGAACAGCGAAGTAATCAGATATGCCTTAGTATTATGGATTTTCTCAGTCCGCTTTGTGAACTCAAGCATAAATGCTTCCAATTTGCTGTAATCAATTTCGAGAAACCTCTGTCGTATAAGCTCGGTAGGGTACTGCTTTTTCTCTATGGTGTAATATGGGGTATCTATTGTGAGTACCTCTGCCATTACTGTAACTATTTCATCTATGACCGATTTATCGTAGCTGTAAACTAATGTGTCGTACTCGATATTGCTTTTTACACGCTGTGCGTTTTGATTATATCTATCAATCAATCCTGTCGGTTCAGTCTGATTGATAGATGGATATTTAATCAAATCAGTATTTAATTCTTTAGTATTTGTTTTATCTTTATTTATTTGCGTTGGATTTTCCAATGTAGGTTTTTCCTGCGTTGGGTTCTCCAATATTGGATTTTCCAATGTTGGATTTTCCAATATAGGTTTTTCCGACTTTGGAGTAACGGTTATAGGGTATTCGTGAATAATATACTCGGTATTTGTGAGCTGACCTTTGGAGTTTCGCTTTCTATGACGCTCAATGTATCCTTGTTTTTCAAGCTCAATTATAGACACTCTGATAGCGTCAATTCCTTCCTTACAGATGATTGATAAGCCTTTAAGGGTATAGTCCCATTCTTCCGGCAAGCTCAACATCAGAGAAAGCAGCCCCTTTGACTTGAGTGATAATTCCTTATTCCTCAAATGATGATTTGACATCACCGTGTAATTTTTATTCTTTTCAATTCTGAATACTGCCATTGTGAACCTCCTTTCGTAATAACGGGTAATAAAAAAAGCGTGTTCACCACCGCTCGTATAGAGCAAAGTAAACACGCTTACAAAAGCATCGTTATTAAGTTATAAATCTATTTTAATTTTATCAAATTCAGTCAAACTGTTACAAAGCCACCAAACAGAAAATCTCTGCCCGAGAAAGGCAAAAATAAGCATCAAAATTCGACTAAAAATTAACCCCGGCATTGTCCCTTTTTGAGTCTAAAAGGTACAATTAACCCCTTATTGTCCCCTATAAATTGGTATAAAATGGTATAAATTTCGTTAAATTTAGTCAAAGCTGACAGAAAAATCAGGGCATAAGAAAAACCCAGAAACCGCTTGGTTGCTGGGTTTTTCGAGTGTTTCGATAATAAATTTATCTTTTTGAGAACTGCGGTGCACGACGTGCAGCCTTGAGTCCGTACTTCTTTCTTTCCTTCATACGTGAGTCACGTGTGAGGAAGCCTGCAGCCTTGAGGTCTGCGCGGTATGCGTCACTATCAACCTCGAGAAGCGCTCTTGAGATACCGTGGCGGATTGCACCTGCCTGACCTGTGAAGCCGCCGCCCTCAACCTTAACGAGAACGTCGAACTTATCCAATGTCTTTGTAAGTACCATCGGCTGACGAACGATGAGCTTCAATGTTTCAAGACCGAAATACTCGTCGATTGTTCTGCCGTTGATTGTTATTTTACCGTTGCCCGGTACCAAGCGGACTCTTGCAACGGATGACTTTCTTCTACCTGTACCATAATACTGTACGTTTGCCATTATTAAAATCCTCCTTATGTTGCTTATTTAATTTCCTGAGTCCATGCAACCGGCTTCTGAGCCTCGTTGTTGTGTTCTGCGCCTGCATAAACCTTTAATCTTGTAGCAGCCTTTCTTCCGATCGTGTTGTTCGGAAGCATGCCGTTAACGGCATAGATCATAGCCTGCTCCGGCTTCTCTGCCATAAGCTTATCGTAGTGGATCTCCTTGATTCCGCCTACCCAGCCTGTGTGGTAGTAACGAACCTTATTAGCTAACTTATTACCTGTAAGAACTGCCTTAGCAGCATTGATAACGATTACAAAGTCACCACAGTCAACATTTGGTGTGTATGTCGGAAGGTGCTTACCTCTTAAAATGCTTGCACAAGTTGCAGCAACTCTACCGAGCGGCTTGCCGGCTGCATCGATAACATACCATTTTCTATCAACTTCTGCCGGTTTCTGCAAATAACTTGAATTTGGCTTCATGTTGTTTTTCCTCCATTAAATTTTATTATTTCTAAATCAACGAGGTTTATTTTACTATGTTTTCTCGCATTTGTCAATACTTTTTTTAAAGAAATTTGAAAATCAAACCACTTTCTCTAAAATGCTTTAATTTTCTTCGATTTACTCTGTTTTTCTCGATTATGATTTCAAAAATCAGTCGATTATATTTCCAATAATTATCCCGTTTTCGACCTTTTCAAGCCGGACGCTGTGAAACTCGCCGCATATGTCCGTTTCTGACGAAGCGTGAATTGTAATGTAATTTGCGGTTTTACCCTCGTATATACAGTCAGATGCAGATGTTTCAAACAGCACATCCATAGTTCTGCCTATGTGTTTTTTTAAGAACTCCTCCTTAGAGCGGTTTGTAAGCTCAATAACGATCTTTGAGCGTGCTTCCTTGACCTCCGGCGTACATTGATCGGGACGCTTTGCTGCAGGTGTTCCGCGGCGCTGCGAGTATTGGAAAACGTGTGCCTCGGAAAACTCTATCCGTTTTATAAACTCGATCGTTTCGGCAAATTCCTCTTCGGTTTCGCCTGCAAAGCCTGTCATTATATCGGTAGTTATCGCGCAGTCAGGAAAATGCTCGCGCAGTCCCAGGACAACCTCTTCAAACTGAGCAGTTGTATAATGCCGGTTCATGCGGCGCAGCGTTTTATCGCTGCCGGACTGGAGCGAGATGTGAAAATGCGGACAAAGCTTTTTACAGTCCTTTATTTTCTCAACAAATTCACGATTAAGCGTCATAGGCTCAATTGACGAAAGACGGATCCTGACAATGCCGTCCACCTCATCGATCTTATGCAAAAGCTGCTCAAGTGATGTGCAGCCGAGATCAACGCCGTATGACGCGGCATGGATGCCTGTGAGGATTATTTCCTTATATCCCGCGGCGGCAAGCGTTTTTACCTCATTAATTATATCCTCCTCGCGGCGGCTTCTTACAGGACCGCGGGCGAATGGGATAATACAATATGAACAGAACTGCGAGCAGCCGTCCTGGATCTTTATATATGCTCTTGTGTGATCCATGCATTTGCGTACAGTAAGATCTTCAAACACATGGTTGTCCATAACGCCCGTAACGGCATTGAGCTTATCAGTATTATTTAATGTAGAAATAAGCTTCACAACAGACTTCTTATCCTTTGTACCGAGGACGAGATTCACCCCGTCAATATCAAGCACCTCCTCAGGCGCTGTCTGCGAATAACAGCCCATGACTGCAATCACAGCATCGGGATTTGTCTTTTTTGCGCGGCGTATCATCTGCCGTGATTTCCTGTCGCTCATTGATGTGACAGAGCATGTATTTATAATGTAATAATCCGATTTATCTGTAAACGGCACTATCTCATAGCCCTCATCGGCGAACAGTTCCGACACTGCTTCGGTTTCATATTGATTAACCTTACAGCCGAGAGTATAAAAAGCTACAGTATTCATAATTTCACCTCTAAATAATATCCATTTGTTAGCATTATTATATAAAATTTAAAATAAAATTGCAATAGGTCTTGACAAATAAAAAAAAAGATTGTATTATATGGGCATAGTCGGCAAACGACTTAGAACAAAGTTGAGTCAAATTTAACAAGGCTCACAGTAAAGTTAAGAGGAGGAGATTTTTATGACAACATTTAACATGCTCTTAGGTTCAATCAATGATGTAAAGGATTTCGTTAACACAGTAAGCAAGTATGATTTTGACGTAGATCTTACATCAGGCAGATACGTTGTAGATGCAAAGTCAATCATGGGTATATTCAGCCTCGATTTATCAAAGCCGATTAAGGTTGAGGTACATAGTGATGACGCTTCAGCATTCATGGAAGAGATTAAGTCAGTTATCGTTGACTAATTCGATAAACTGTATATAAGTTAAACGGAAAAATGTCAAGGCAAATGCCTTGACATTTTTTTGCATCAATCATTAAAGAATAACGGAAGCGGTTCAAGGAAGATTATATCGTCTCTCTTTGCCGCGTCGCCCTCTGCTAATACAGTTGCCTTTCCTGTTATTATTCCGCCTGCTGCCTCACACAGCTTTTCAAGAGCGATAAGCGATTCTCCTGTGCTTATAACGTCATCAACTATCAGTATGCGCTTTCCTTTCATCATTTCCGCTTTTTCGGCAGAGAGATAAAGCGTTTGCTCGTTCTTTGTTGTTATTGACTGAACTGTTACCGAAAGCGGTTCGGTCATATAAAGCTTGATCTTCTTTCTAGCCACAACATACATCTTGCCGCTCTGGCGTGACATTTCATGAGCGAGCGGAATTCCCTTTGCCTCGGCTGTGAGGATTATATCAAACTCCGGGCTTTTTTTCAGCAGCTCATCGGCTGCGGCAACAGTAAGCTCGGCATCGCCGAACAGTACAAAGCCGGCAATACTCACCTTGTCGTTAAGCGGGCAAAGCGGCAAATCACGTGTAAGTCCCGCAATTTTCATTGTATATACATTATTCATCTTTTGAAGCACCTCTGTATAAATTATTTCATCACAATTATTATATAAGATTATATGAAAAAAGTCAATAAAAAATCGTTCCCGCTATGTACAAACCGGAAATATTATGGTAAAATTACAGTATTAAATAATGTGGAGAGGGATTATGGTATATAACTTTAACTACCAATGGAAATTCAAGCTTGCCGATGCGTTTCCGCTTCGGGAGGCGCTTGAGAAAAATAAAGACGATAACGGAAGATACTTCTATGATCCGGAATACTGCGAGAATGGCTGGGAGAATGTCAGCGTTCCGCATACGTTTAATGATGGCGAACTGTTTTCAACCCGCGTCGAGGACGGCGGCGCGAACCAGACAAGAACATTTTCGCTGTACCGAAAGTTCTTTACGCTTGACGAAGTCAGCGACAAGAAAATACTGATTGAGTTTGAGGGGATACGTCAGTCGTGCTTTTTGTATGTGAACGGAAAAATGGCTGGATATTACGAAAACGGTGTCGCGCCGTTTGGCTTTGATATCAGCGCGTACGTAAAGCCGGGCAGGAACCTCGTTGCAGTTGCAACCGATAACACTTCGACGAGAAATGCGCCGTACTGTATGGCGGAAACACCGAACTATCCCGATGTTGAGCCGGGCTCATATATTGCCGAGTTGGAGCCGGGAACGGTTGATGAGGATAAAAAGGGAGTAGGCTTTTTTTGGAATTGCAACGACTTCAATCCTGCCCTCGGCGGACTGACAAAAAATATACGACTGCATATAAAGCCGCTTGTGTATCTTACGCTGCCGCTTTATACAAATTTGAAAACCACAGGTACATATATATTCCTTCGTGACGGTAATGTGAATGTGTGGGCGGAGGTGCGCAATGAGAGCGGCGAGGCGGTCAGGTGCAGCATTGAAGCCGCAATATGCGACATGGACGGAAACGAGGTTTTGCGGTTTAACTCGGACGAGGAAGCTTTGGAGCCTGCCACGTTGCCGAAGGTACCGCCGCTTTCGATTATACCGAAGGACGCATATGTAAAAAACGGCAAGCATTATGAGCCTGTTAATGATGAGAGCAAGCTTGCGCCGACAGAGACAGCACCGGAGGCGGTTTCTGTGATAAAAGGTGAAGCATCGGCTGACGGGTTAAATCTGTGGAGTGTTGACGCGCCGCATCTGTATACGGTATATGTACGCCTTATTGTAAACGGAGAAAAGGCTGATACTGTAGAATTTGTTACAGGTTTCAGAAACACAGCATATGACAATATGCGCGGACTTAAGATAAATGATGAGCCGGTATGGCTTACCGGCTATGCGCAGCGCGCGGCAAATGAATGGGCGGCAGTAGGCGCGGCGAATGATTGGCTTAAGGATTTCGACGCGCAGCTTGTGAGAGAGAGCAACGCGAATCATATACGCTGGATGCACGTTGCAGCGTGTCCGGCTGATATTCGTTCCTGTGACCGCTTTGGAGTTGTATGTACTCAACCGGCGGGAGATAAAGAACGTGAGAATTTCGGACGTCAGTGGAAGCAGCGCACAGAGCTTATGCGTGACGTTATTATATATTTCCGAAACAGCCCATCTATCATCTTCTGGGAGGTGGGGAATAACGCTGTAAACGCTGCGCATATGCGCGAAATGCGCTTGATAAAACAGGAACTTGACCCGTTCGGCGGACGGTTTATCGGCTGCCGTACGCTCTCCACAAAGGAGGTGGTGCGTGAGGCGGAATATGTCGGAACAATGCTGAACCGTCATGCGGGAAGATTTCAGTCCGAGCTTATGCCGATAACGGAAACCGAATATCTTCGAGAGGAATCGCCAAGACGAGTATGGGATGATTTTTCTCCGCCTGATTACGATTATGATAACGTATGGACAGGCAAAGGCGGACTAAAACAGCTTGGACTTGATGTCTGGGATCTTACGGCGGAGGAGTTTGCACTTCGTGCTGCAATGGGATATAGTGAGTTTTTCAATGACCGTATGGGTGGTGCATCGGGAAAAAATCTATATTCGGCGGCTGTTGCATTGTGCTGGACAGATTCTGTACAGCACGGCAGACAGAGCGGCAGCGAGAATGCCAGAATGAGCGGCAGAGTTGACGGTGCAAGAGTTAAAAAGCAGAACTTTGATGTATTCAGAATTATGCAGAGCCAAGCTCCTGCCGTGAAGATTTTAGGACACTGGAATTATCCGCCAAAGGACGGAGATAATTACAAGTATGCTGTGAAGAAATTCAACGGTCAGTTCTGGGAAAAGACAGGTGAATACGCATATCGTGATCCAGAACATAAAACAGTTTATGTCATGGGCAGCTATCCCATTGCAAAGATTGAGCTGTATATTAACGGCAGACTTGCCGGGGTATGCGACAGCCCGATACACACGTTTGTGTTCCCGTTTGAAGATATCGACATTACTCAGTCCGGCAGCATAGAGGCAAAGGCGTACTGCTACAGCGGAGCGCTTATTGCCTGTGATAAAATAGTAACAGCAGGCGAACCGGACAGAATCAAACTTACACTTCACACAGGAGAAAGAGGTCTTATTGCAAACGGCGAGGATATTGCTTTCTATGATGTTGAGGTTGTGGATAAAAACGGAGTTATATGTCCCCTTTGCTATGACAGGATCGATTTTAAGCTTGAAGGTGAAGGCATATTCCTCGGCGGATATAACAGCGGAAGATATAACGGATACGGAAAAAATGACAGCGTGATTCATCAGAATCATGTCTATGCCGAATGCGGCACAAACCGCGTCTTTATCCGCGCGACAGAAAATGTGGGGACAGTAAAATTGGTCGCATCAATGAATGGTGTTCCGGCTGAGATTGTGGTGCTGAGAAGTATCGAGGCAGATACCCGCGCGCTTTCGCAGGACAGCGTGCAGAGAATGGCAGCGGAATTTAAACCGCATAAAAACAGATACATCTTCCGGGCTATATATGAGGCGGATAAGGCAAAATATATACCGGAGGAAAAAATATTCTGCAAGGTGCTTATTGATGCCGACGAGGCGGATACAAGAGGTATCAAGGTTGAATACATAAATGAGGCGGTCTATGGTCCTATAGCATATATCTTAGACCGAGTAATCCGCGCGTATCCGGGCAAGCTTAGTTATGAATATGATGAGGCTGTCGGAAGGCTTGTGTTTACAAGCGGCGCAAATACAGTGGAGCTTACAAAAGGGCATACGCACATGATAGTAAACGGTGTTGAAAATCTTTTAAACGGTGAGCCTGTAATAAACGATGACGGAATTATGATAGCCGAAATAAGCGCGGTGGCTCCGTTTTTGGAGGGCGCACGAGCGCATTATGACGATAATGTGAATCTATACAGAGTGGAATTTAAAAAATGACGGCATCTGACGGACACTAATAAGACAGTACGATAGATTGTCTGTCAGACAGGATTAAAAATGGTCTATCGTTTTCAAAACGATAGACCATTTTTCTATGTATACACGTCACGCAATAATGGAACGAAAGTAATCATTCTGTCTATATTTTAGCTATTGAAAACCGCATAAACACTCACTTTTTTGAGTGTGAAATATATGAATTTAAGGGGGCATGTGTAGGTATATTACCCATCCTAAAATTGCGGTTCTAAATGTCCACAGGCACTGGTAAAAAATAGCCATACCTGTAGAAAACATTTTTTACTATACACTTTCTTCTTGAATAAAATTATACATTTCTAAATGTCTATATAAATGTTCTCAATACGTATAGTTTTTAAAATCCCACAATTTTTTGAATCTGGATAAAATAAAATTTTCCCCAATAGGTTCATTTCTCAATAGAGATAGTTACTTATCCTATGTAGTTATCTCTGTTTTTAAGTTGTTAATTTCTACCATTCTTGCTTTATTATCTATCAAAATATATGCGGCCAATATTAATTGATATAATTCATCATACCATTTTTCCAAATTTGATTTCTTCATTTTAGCTACTTTTTCATTGTAATTTTTGTCGCCTTTTTTTCTGTTATTATGCCTTAAATCTAAGTTGTTGAGCATAAAGAAAATACTATCTTCTAAATTTTTGTTAATAGTTTTGATTTCTTTTCTATGGGGTTCCAAATCTGAACCCAGAGCTAATAGGATTGCCTTCTTCTTTTCTATATCCCCTTGTAATAAATGATGATTATATTCTATAATACTATATGATAGACTTTCGTTTTCTATATTCTCAGCAACTGAAGTTGAATAAGCATTTTTGGGAACTACCAATACTTTTTCTTCTTTCGGAAAATATTTCAATTCGTAATTGTACCAATCAAGAAATTTTTCAATATTTTTTTCTGTTGCTGATACTACATTAGTCAACGTATCCTTACTAAGAATTTTTTGTTTAATTAAATAAATCATATTTGCAGCATATTCACAATATATGATAATAAAATCTTGCGTGACCTCCTCATCGTCTTCCGGTATATATGATATATTCAATGATATTTCAAAATCGTCACAATTAATACATGTGCCACGTTGACACCAACTTTTAAAAAGATATTGGTCTATATAATCTATGATTGATATAGGTGTGCCATCCATAAAGTCCGTAAATAATTCATTGCCAACATACACACCGTTTTGTTGATTGAGTAATCTATCTATTCGTGAAATTTCTAATGAAGGCTTTCTTATGTTATTAACAATATCAAATATATTTCTTTTCATTATATATCCCCTCCGTCAATTCCTAATACATTTTCATAAGCTCAGCAACGCAGAAACCTTCGATTGTAGTCTTAATATCAAATCCGCATGCCCACATTACTGCTCTGTTGCCTGTATTATATCATATTCAATTTTTTATAGCAATGGAAAGAGCATTTTTGTATAGAAAATATATAATTTTTACATACTCCAATGCAAAAAGGATATAATCGTTCAAATGATTATGTCTTTATATATAAAGTTGTATTACAATCCATACTATTATGTCCGCATTTTAGGGACGAATAAGATTTTAAGAACCGCATAAAACCTATGTTTTTCAAGCCTGAAATCCTCAAAATCGGCATAAGTAATATAATTATATGGCTGCCCCTTTAAAATGAGGTTTAGAATGATTCCTTGTCACGCAACAGAAAACTTTTTATTAAGGTTTTATGTGATTTTCAAGAATTAAATCGTTAAAGGTAATGGAACTATATGGCTACCTCTAAAAATAGTGTTCTATTGCGTGACATTTACATTTATGGTAGGAATAGAAACTCAAGACTATATAAAAACATGCTCCAAAAGATAAAATATACATAGCTATATGTTTACTTTTCCTTTAACACCTTTAAATGAATTTCAAGGTATTCACTTTTAGGTGAAAAACTTGAAGCTAAATCATATCATGTATTTAATATACAAACTCTCCCATGGATTTTGGGGCAAGTGGCATCATACTGTCCATACTGCTCCATATATACAATTCTACAGAATCGATAAGATTACTACCCAAGTCAATTATTCTATTACTGATTGCGCTCTGAACACTCAATAACTGCTTGCCAGATATTTGAAGATTCTTAATATCAATATTAGCAACCTCGCCATTTGCATATTTATACACAAATATAACATTGCAGTCAATATTCCTTGTCGTCAAGTTTTCAAGGGTCGCTACTGAACTGTTCACTACCGATAATCCTTCAGTTGTGACTTTTGCAGAAACGTTTGAATTTATTGGCAAGTCCGGCTCTTGCTCAATTTCACAAACAAATCCCATATGTCTTATGTCACTTGCAGGAAAATATGTATTGTTTAGCCCCACACAATTTCCCGATGATTTATACATCATTAAATAATTTCCCGACCAGTTTTGAGCATCTTCCCGCCAAGAAATATCTTTAAAGGTATTTCCGTCTATCCATTCCCAACTGCCATTTGCCATTTTAGCACCTAAGAAATACCACGCTCTATTACCGTATTGAAGAAAATCTTTTAAGAAATCATTTTCTGCGCTACTATTTGCTGTCGCTAAATGACCACCCAAAAATTCACAATAAGCTTCCGCCTCTGTCCATGTTGTGTTTCTGTCAAACAACATATAAGTGTTTCCATTAAATAATTCGGTAGCTATAGGTGTTATATCAGTTGTATCAATTTCTAAAATAAATCCCTTATCGGTTTTATTAATATTGCTAACGTCATTCCATTTATTACCATATGATTTTCTAATTTCAGCAAAATGTTCTTTCTCTCCGTCTATACCGCTACTATCCGGTTGACCTTCAGCCCAATTACTATAAGAGAAAGTTTCACCTGTCACCCATGCAAAATCCTTATCGTTCCTGCCATAATCAGCAGCACCTATCCAATATTTATCCTTTGAGCCGTATGGAATCAATTCACAAATCACTTCATTTTCTTTATCACTTGTAATGGTTACCAGGTGGCCACCCAAGTCAGTGCATAGATCCCTAGCAAAGTCCCATGCCATTTCATAATCATATAATGCATATATATGATTATCTTTTGAAATAATTTTTGATGGAACATAATCGTCTGCATATATATCAAAAGAAATCCAATTGCTCTGTTCACTCCATTTACCCAACGCTGTTATAGCGTGAACAAACATTATATAGTGTCCGTTTTTCAGCCCAGTCAATGCCACACTATTTTCGGTTACAAAACCATGACGGGTATTAGTTGTGTAGGCATATCCTCCTGGTAGCTCTGCTACATAGTATTCATATTTTGTAGCATTATACACTGCATTCCATGAAACTTCTATATAATATTTTTCAGTGGTTTTTTCGGTATTTGGCCATATATATGGGGCTTCGGGAACAGGATAGCCGACATCAACTCGATACCAGTTTGAATGACTGCTCGTGCCTGCCGAATTATGTGCGCATACATAGGCCCAATATTGACCTTCCGGAACATTATAAAAGTTATAATACCAGTCGTTTACATTAGCTTTAACAACAGTTTTTCTTGTGTTAATGTCAATAAGTCCACATTCATAATAATCGGCATTACTTACCGTTTTCCATTGGATTTGAACTCTGTCACTCCATGACTCAGAAAAACAATTTGTTGGTGCTGAGGGCGGACCGCTATTATTATAATCATAACCTAGACTGTCAGGATTTACATTGATTGTATTACTTGAAGAATAACCAAGTTGAAAATGTAGATGTTGTCCTGAGGAATTTCCAGACGAGCCCATCATGCCTATTTTTGTTCCTCGTGATACTGTTTGTCCAACAGAAACAGTTATAGAGCCATACCGCATGTGCATATATGTAGCATATGTACCATCAGAATGTTTTATTTGAACGTAATTTCCCATGCCGTAATTACATGAGTCCCCCAAATTGTTGGTATGCGTGCATGATTTTGAGGCAGCAGCTATAACTGTGCCCTCGCGTGCAGCAACAATGTCGTGGTCACCATTAGCAGCAATATCTATACCTTTATGACCATTTTCACCATAGTAGCAACTAATATAGCTAATACCTGGGGCTGGCCATAAATATGTAGCTGCACATACCGTTACAAAAGAAGAAGATAAAGTCATAACAAGTACAACGAGAAAAATTTTTATTTTTTTATGATTTAACATGTTAACCCTCCATCATATAAAGTTCATTAAAAATGTGCAGACAATCATAGTCTGCACACGAAAAATGTACAACTCTGATTGCTGCGACACAATTCATTCCGCTATGGTATGACTAACAGAGAATACATTTTTTCACAAAAAGTATTCCCATAGCGGAAAATAATATTGAATTATGTCGCAAGAATATTATAGCACATTATCAAGAAAAAGTAAATGCTAAATTAATGGTGCTAAAGATATTTTAACAGGGTTTGGGATGTGTTCCCAAAATATTTTTTCGTCCTGTGTGTGGCATAGGGCGGTCAAAAAATCGCAAATGTGTACTCATTTGCTGTGCTTGCTCCGATACGAAAATGAGCAGGCACAGAATTTGATTTTCGCCAAGTGGGTACACTTTGGCTTTGCTTGCTAGTAACTGTATTATGAACTTTTCTTCATTTTTAGACAAAAATTTTATTATGACTTTTTTAAATTTCTTAGGAAA
Source organism: Oscillospiraceae bacterium (assembly GCA_022509005.1). GTDB lineage: Bacteria > Bacillota > Clostridia > UBA1381 > UBA1381 > Ornithomonoglobus. The sequence continues at coordinate 17,888 of JAFLUC010000052.1, forward strand.
TTTTGGCATATTTAAGAAAAGTTAATCATATAATATACTTTAAAATACTTTTAAAGAGAGGACAAGCATATGCAAAGGAAAAAACATTCTGAACCTATCAGGGTTAAAACCTTATTCGGTGAATTTATCCCAGAAATTGAATTGACCTATGAAACAGAAAACTGTGATTATATATTTACAGGTGTCTATGATGGCACACACACCTTGCCCGCAAAAATATTAAAGATCATGAGCAATGATGAAAATTTTACAAAGGGGGCTGACAAAACAAATGATGAGCGTTAAAATATATACATACAATCCTGTTTTG
>JAFLUC010000053.1 GCA_022509005.1 Oscillospiraceae bacterium
TCAGAGAAAAAATCGGTAAGCTTGATACACCAATGATGGGCAGCATAGATAAGGCCCTGTTCATCAGCTTTGGTCTGATTCAGCTTTGACGGTTTACATATACAAAAGACAAATTTAACGGCGGTGCAAATGCATCGCCGTTATTCATATTTATTCGCTATTTGTATTTCTTATAGTGCTGTAAAGCGACCGCGTGATATGTCCCTGTCTGGTATATACAGAATGGTTTCCGTTCAGCGCGAACGCGATCGCGCAGGCGGCGGCGATATAGAGCGCGATATTTGTGCCGAACATTTCTATGCCGATAAATATCGGGGCAAGCAGCGTGTTTGTCGCGCTGCTGTAAACGGAAACGCAGCCGAGCACGACCATAAGCTCAAACGGCAGTCCCGTAACAAGCGACACAGTTGCGCCGAGCGCCGCGCCTATCGACATTATCGGCATCATCTCACCGCCCGAAAAACCGATCACGATACATACAATCGTAAATATAAATTTAAGCACGAAATCGAATACATAATACGGCTCCCCGGTGAGCAGTCCGTCAACGAGCCTGGAGCCTGTTCCACAGTATCGTCCGCCGAGGATGAATATAAGGAACACAGCGGTTATTGAGCCGATTATAAGTATACCGAGATAACGATTTTTAACCTTTTTCGCATACAGCTTCTTTGCACCCTCAAGGCAGAATACGAAAAGTCTGCCTATCAGTCCGAAAAGAACGGCACAAACGAGTATCAGAAAAAGCTGCCATCCGCCGGGAGCAGGTATTGCCGCTACAGTGTGATGAAATGCAGTAAAGCCGCAGACTGTTGATATGTAATAAGAAGTATACGCCGCAATGATCGCCGGCAGTAGAGCTTGGTAATATAGCAAGCCCGCTGCCGAAAACTCGAGTGCGAAAAATATTCCGCCGAGCGGCGTCTGGAACAGTCCGGCAACCGCAGCTGCAACTCCTGTTATGAGCAGGGTACGGAAATAGTTGCGGCAGTGGAATATACGCGAGGTATAGTCACCAATCGCTGCGCCGCAGGTTGCGACAGTACCCTCTTTACCGGTGCTTGCGCCAAACAGGAGCATGATCGAATTTGCTAAGAGCTTTAAAATTACATATTCACTCGGATATGTTCCAATATGAGCGTGCCCGTCATGTCGTATCTCGCCTTTTTCGCCGACCTCGCCCATGTTATAGGATATCGCAAGATTAAGCCCTTGCTCAGAGTTCGGGCTGAAACGCTTATACATAAATATAATAACAACTCCCGCAATACCCATAAACGGTACGAGATAAATATAGTGCGCGTCACGGTATGGCTCTATAAATTCAAGTATTCGCCCGAAAAATCCGCAGACAAATCCTAACTGTATGCCAATCAATACCGCGAGCAGCGAGCATATGATATATTCTTTTGCTTTTTTCATAATATTTTCCTTAAATATTGTCCTGTGTAAGATTCGGGAACCTCCGCCACCTTTTCCGGTGTTCCCTTAGCAACAACCGTTCCGCCGCCGTCGCCGCCCTCAGGTCCGAGATCGATGATGTAATCGGCGGTCTTTATAACATCGAGGTTGTGCTCAATCACTATTACTGTATTGCCGCCCTCGACAAGGCGGTTAAGCACGTCAATAAGCTTTTTTACGTCCTCGGAATGAAGCCCAGTTGTAGGCTCGTCAAGGATATATACTGTTTTTCCGGTCGCACGTTTTGAAAGCTCCGTTGCGAGTTTGACTCTCTGAGCCTCGCCGCCGGAGAGCTGCGTGGAGCTTTGACCGAGCTTGACATAGCCAAGTCCGACCTCTTGGATCGTTTCAAGTCTATGTTTTAGCTTCGGGATATTCTCAAAGAACACAACCGCTTCGTCAACTGTCATTTCGAGCACATCATAGATCGACTTGCCCTTATACTTGACCTCGAGTGTTTCTCGGTTATACCGCTTGCCCTTGCAGACCTCGCAGGGGACATATACGTCAGATAAAAAATTCATTTCGATTTTGACTATACCGTCACCGGTACACGCCTCGCAGCGTCCGCCCTTGACGTTGAAGCTGAATCGACCGGACTTATAGCCGCGTATCTTCGATTCATTAGTAGCTGCAAAAACTTCGCGTATATCGTTAAAAAGATTTGTATAGGTTGCAGGATTTGAGCGCGGTGTTCTGCCTATCGGGCTTTGGTCGATATTTATCACCTTATCAAGCACTTCGATGCCGGTGATTTCCTTATGTTCTCCGGCTCTGGTGTTCGCGCGATTAAGTTTGTGGGCGAGACTTTTATATAATATCTCGTTCACAAGTGAGCTTTTACCCGAGCCTGAAACACCGGTAACACATGTCAATACGCCTGTCGGGAATTTTACATTTATATTTTTTAGATTATTTTCCTTCGCACCTTTTACTGTTATCCAGCCGCTGGGCTTACGACGTGATGCAGGCACCTCAATTTTCAGTTCGCCGCTCAGGTACTTGCCGGTAAGTGATGTAGGGCACTTCATAAGCTCTTTGGCAGTTCCGCATCCTACTATCTCACCGCCGTTTATTCCGGCGGCCGGCCCGACGTCAACTATATAGTCCGCCGCAAGCATTGTATCGGTGTCATGCTCAACAACAATCACAGTATTACCGAGATCACGCAGATGAAGAAGTGTGCCAATAAGTCTGTCATTATCGCGTTGGTGCAGTCCGATACTCGGTTCGTCAAGAATATAGAGAACACCGGTGAGTCCTGAACCGATCTGAGTTGCAAGTCTTATTCTCTGCGCTTCGCCGCCTGAGAGCGTTCCCGAAGAGCGGGAGAGGGTGAGGTAATCAAGACCAACGTCAAGCAAAAACTGCAGCCGCGCCTTTATTTCCTTTATAATTTGTCGCGCAATGATCAGCTCGCGCTCTGTGAAATCGAGCCCGTCAATAAATGCCATTTCGTCCTTTATGCTCATACAGGTAAATTCATATATGCTCTTTCCACCTATAGTTACGGCAAGCATATCGTCATTGAGTCTTGCCCCTCGGCATTTCGGACACGATGTGTCGCTCATATAGCGGCCTATATCAGAGCGCGCATATTCAGAGGACGGTTTGTCAAAACGGCGCTGAAGATTTGTTATAACTCCCTCAAACGGCATTTCGTAAGAGCCGCTGCCATAGGAGCGGTGATAGTTCATTTTAAGTTTTTTTTCGCCTGTGCCGTATAGAATAACATCCTTTGCTTCGTCAGGTATATCCTTATATGGCGTGGATATATCAAAGCCGTAGGTGTTGGCGATCGCAGTGTAGTACATATACACAACGCTTGTTGGATCGTCATAGCTGTTCCACCCGCTGCAGCGAATCGCACCTTCAAGTATTCCGACATCAGGATTTACAACAACGAGATCGGGATCAATTCTCAAAAGCACGCCAAGACCGTCGCATTTCGGGCACGCTCCGAATGGGTTGTTGAATGAGAACATTCTAGGTTCCGGTTCCGGCAGGCTTATTCCGCAGTCGTCACAGGCGTAGCTCTGTGAGAAACGCATCGTTTCTCCGCCTACGATCTCAACCATAACGATATCCCCCGAAAGCCGGAACGCTGTTTCGATCGAGTCACCGAGACGAAGTTCTATATCGGGCTTCACGATAAGACGGTCTATTACGATTTCTATATTATGCTTAAAAGTCTTTTTAAGAGTTGGCGGTTCTGCAACATCGTACATCTCGCCGTCAACCCTCATGCGCACATAGCCGCTCTTTTTCGCGGATTCAAATACGCCCTTGTGCTCGCCTTTTTTCTGCGATACAACAGGTGCGAGAATCTGGATCCTCGACCGCTCCGGAAGCTGCATTATCCTGTCTACAACCTGATCGACAGTCTGACGCTTAACCTCCTTGCCGCACTTGGGGCAGTGGGGGATACCGACGCGCGCGTATAAAAGACGTAGATAATCATAGATCTCCGTTACGGTTCCTACAGTTGAGCGCGGGTTTTTTGATGTAGTTTTCTGATCAATTGAGATTGCAGGTGAAAGCCCTTCGATATAGTCAACATCCGGCTTGTCCATCTGACCGAGAAACATTCTCGCATACGAGGAGAGCGATTCAACATAGCGTCGTTGTCCCTCGGCGTATATCGTATCGAACGCAAGTGAGCTTTTGCCCGAGCCGGAAAGTCCTGTAAGGACAACCAGCTTGTCGCGTGGGATGCTCAGTGACACGTTTTTAAGATTATGAACTCTTGCGCCCTCTATTTTTATTTCATTTGTCATCTTTATCTCCTATTAAATTAACTCATATAGTAAGTTCCTGTATCTGTTTTCCTCTTTAAAAGCTCATTTTTCCAAAGCTGTATCATTTCTATATCTGTATTCATTGCCGTTTCAAACAGCGTTGGCATAAATTCGTTTTCTGCATATACTATATATGCGCTTTCTGCTATATCCACCCGGTCACCCTCGTCAAACTCACGAAGCTCTGTTATCTCGACGCGAAGTCCGAGATTGAAAAATATAAGATCTTCCGTGCGGCGGAAAACATTCGACGGAGTTTCGGAATCACAAAATACTATAAATTCTACAACCTCGTCAATATACATATATATTATGGGAGTGAGTATGTTTTCAAGTATTATGTCAACTGCTTCAGCAAGCTTTTCTTCTTCTGTCATAGATTAAATTCCTTTTCAAGTCTGCGAATATTATCACGGTATTCTGCTGCCTTCTCAAATTCAAGCTTTTCAGCAGCTTCAAGCATGAGGACCTCAAGCTGTGAGATCTGCTTGCGAATATCCATTGCCGGAGTCTTTTTCGTATCTTCGACCACCTGCATAGGCTCAAGAATATCGCGTATATCCTTCATGATCGTTTTCGGGATGATGCCATGTTCTTCGTTGAACTTTATCTGCAAATCGCGGCGGCGTTTTGTTTCGCCTATCGCGCGTCCCATTGATTTTGTTATGGTATCACCGTACATTATTACCCTGCCCTCAGCATTTCTCGCAGCTCTTCCGATCGTCTGGATAAGCGACATCTCAGAACGCAGAAAACCCTCTTTATCAGCGTCAAGTATCGCAACGAGAGCGACCTCCGGAATATCAAGACCTTCTCTTAACAGGTTAATTCCTACAAGCACATCGTAAACTCCGAGACGGAGATCCTTTATGATCTCTGTTCGCTCAATCGTATTTATATCCGAGTGCATATATGTGACCTTGACTCCTATTTCTTTTAAATAATCTGTTAAATCCTCCGCCATTTTCTTTGTAAGCGTTGTCACTAAAACCCGGAAGCCCTTTTCAGTCACGGAATGAATCTCGCCTATGAGATCATCTATCTGATGCTCGGTAGGTCTGACTTCGATAATGGGATCGAGCAGTCCTGTGGGGCGTATAACCTGCTCAGCAACGACCGTTGAATGCTCCTTTTCGTAATCTGCCGGCGTTGCGCTTGTGAATATGACCTGTCCGAGGTGCTCCTCGAATTCAGGGAATTTCAGCGGACGGTTATCAAGCGCGCTCGGGAGGCGGAAACCGTATTTTATAAGAACTTCCTTTCGTGCGCGATCGCCGTTATACATGCCGCGCACCTGAGGGAGTGTCTGATGCGACTCGTCTATTATCATGAGATAATCCTTCGGGAAATAGTCAAGCAGCGTAAACGGCGCAGAGCCTGCCGCTCTGCCGCTGATGTGGCGGGAATAGTTCTCGATGCCCTGGCAGAAGCCGATCTCGCGCATCATTTCAAGATCATAGCGCGTGCGCTGCTCTATACGCTGCGCTTCAATGAGCAGATCACGCTCCTTGAAATACTTGACCTGCTCCTCCATTTCCTCCTCGATCGCAGCCATTGCAAGCTGCATCTTTTCAAAGGTTGTAACATAGTGCGAGGCGGGCATGATAACTGCGTGGCGGTAGGTACCGATAATCTCACCTGTGAGAGCGTTTATCTCGGTTATGCGTTCTATTTCATCACCGAAAAATTCAACGCGTATCGCATTTTCGCCATTGTTTGAAGGGAATATCTCAACAACGTCGCCCCTCACTCGGAATTTTGTTCGGGTAAAATTTATATCGTTTCGCTCATACTGCATATCGACAAGCTTTTTGAGCATTTCGTCGCGATCCTTTTCCATACCGACTCGCAGAGAGAGCATCATGTTTTTATAATCATCCGGATCACCGAGACCGTATATGCATGACACACTTGAAACAATAAGAACATCCTTGCGTTCAAGAAGCGCGAAGGTTGCGCTGTGGCGCAGCTTATCAAGATTTTCATTCGTCATTGCGTCCTTTTCTATATATGTGTCGGTTTGCGGCAGATATGCCTCCGGCTGATAATAGTCGTAGTAGCTCACGAAAAATTCAACGCAGTTGTTGGGAAAGAACTCTTTGAACTCAGAGCAGAGCTGCGCTGCAAGAGTTTTGTTATGCGCGAGCACGATCGTAGGGCGGTTTACTGCCGCAATGATATTCGCCATTGTAAAGGTTTTGCCCGAGCCGGTAACACCGAGCAGCGTCTGAAATTTTTCGCCCTTGTTAAATCCGTCAACAAGCTTCGCTATTGCCTGAGGCTGGTCACCCGCCGGTTTATACGGCGCAATTAGCTCAAAATGATCCATGTAATGCTGTCTCCTCATGTACATAATATTCTATAGTATATTATACCATACAAACATATGTTTTGCAATAGTTAATAAATTACATTTTCTGAAAAACCGAAGCGCATTACATAACAGTACTTGCAATCGGGAAGAATTTATGGTATGATATAATACGAGTAATTTTAGTTTTAGGTGAAATATGGAACGTAAGGAAAGAATATTTGAATACATTTCGTCAGAGGCTTATGTGCCGCTGAAATTTGATGAACTGATGATGGTGCTTGATGTTCCTGAGGAGGACAGAGATGAGCTTTCCAGGATCCTTGACGCGCTTGTGCGTGAGGGAAGGATTTTCAAGGCCAAAAAAGGGAGATACTGTCCGGTTGCGGCAAGCGCAGGCGCGGCGGCGGGAGTGTTGATGTGCAATTCATCCGGCGGTTTTGGATTTGTTCGCTGTGAAGGCGATACGGATAACGATATTTTTATACCGCGTGACGGTCTTCTCGGCGCGTATGACAGAGATACAGTGCTTGTTCACATTGATAGGAAAAATAACGAGCATGGACATCGTGAAGGGCATATCGAAAAAATACTTGCAAGAGGAAATTCACAGCTTGTAGGAGTGGTATCGGGTAAGGAGCGAGAGATGATTCTTGTGTCGCCTGATCGCCGCAGTTTCCTTTCACGCGTCCGAGTGGCAAAAAATGATTTAAACGGTGCGCAGGAAGGCGACAGGGTTCTTGTTGCGATCAAAGAATATAACAGACACGGCAAGCCGGTAGGTGTTATACAGGTAGTTTTAGGCAGAGCCGATTCTGTTTTAACCTGCCTTGACGGACTGCTTTTAGAAAACAATATTTCAGAAAGTTTTTCCGATGAGGTTGTCAGTTCTGCAGAAAAGCTGCCGGACAAGGTTACCGATGATGACATTAAAAATCGTGAGGATTACAGAGATAAGATAATATTTACAATAGACGGCGATGATTCGCGTGATTTCGATGATGCGGTATCGCTTGAACCGCTTGGGAACGGCATGTCTATGCTTGGGGTGCACATCGCAGATGTTACACATTATGTAAAGGACGGTTCGGCAATAGACAAAGAGGCGCTATCTCGCGCAACAAGTGTATATTTTCCGCACCGCGTAATACCGATGCTGCCCGAGCGGCTTTCAAACGGAATATGCTCGCTCAATCCTGATGTGGACAGGCTTACACTATCGGTTATGATGGAGGTTGACAGCGACGGGAATATTATAAATCATAGGCTTACGGAGTCTGTCATCCACTCATGCGCAAGAATGACATACAATAATGTAAATAAAATTCTCGCCGGAGATACAAAGCTTTGTGAGCAATATGCTTTTATTGTCCCCACACTTAAAGCTATGGCGGCGCTTTCTGAAAAAATGGCGAAAAATCGAAGCAATCGAGGCGCAATTGATTTTGATTTTCCGGAAGCAAAGATCACATGTGGAAGTGATGGAGTTCCGACATCAGTAACGATTGATGAGCGAGGAAAATCTCACAGGCTGATTGAATCATTTATGCTTGCGGCAAACGAAACAATAGCAGAGGCCGCATACTGGGCGGAGCTGCCGTTTGTTTACCGTGTTCATGAAGCGCCGGGAAACGAGAAGATAACGTCGTTTAATGAGTTTATTAAAAATTTTGGGTATTCGCTGCGCGGTAAAGCGGACAGTGAAAGTATTCACCCGAAGGATATACAGAAAATTCTGGAAGCCGTAAAGGGTACGCCGGAGGAAATGATGATTTCACAAATGGCGCTGCGTTCTCTTATGAAGGCGTGCTACCGTGAGACGAATGACGGTCATTTCGGACTTGCGGCTCGGTACTATTGCCATTTCACCTCACCGATAAGACGATACCCCGATCTTATGATACACAGGGTTTTAAAGGAGTTTATAAACGGACGTCTCAGCGAGAGTAAGCAGGCATATTTTGAGCCGCGTGTCAGGGAGGCGGCAGCGATATCGAGCGAGCGTGAGGTTGCGGCTGAAAAGGCGGAGCGTGATGCGGATGATATCTTGAAAACTGCATATATGCAGCAGTTTTTGGGTGAAAGCTTTGACGCGGTGGTTTCATCAGTAATGTCGTTTGGAATGTTTGCTACGCTTGAAAACACTTGCGAGGGGCTTATCCGCTGTGAGAATATACAGGGTGATTACTATGAGTTCAACGAAAGCAGCCGGATGCTTATAGGAAAACATAGCGGGAAGATATATAAAATCGGTGATTATGTACGCGTGACAGTTGCGGCATGCGATATACTAACGCGTAGGATTGATTTTGTTCTTGAGGGTGATGAAAGTCGTGCTGCGATGGAACGGATTGAAAAACGAAACCGCGGGTTTGTGCCCGAAAAAGCGTCAAAGAAGCGCAGTCCTATAAAAAGGAAATTTAAGGCGACTAAAAGGAAGCATAGAAGATGAACGATAGATTTGAATTAGTAATACCAACGCTGTTCGGACTTGAAAAGCCTGTGGCGCGAGAACTGTATCGTTTGGGGTACGATACTAAAAGGGTTGAAAACGGACGTGTTACAATCGACGGAGATTATGATGCGGTTGTGAGAACAAACATATGGCTGCGCTGCGGCGAGAGAGTGCTTATAAAGGCAGGAGAGTTCCGTGCTGAAACGGCGGATGAGCTTTATGAGGGTGTTAAGGCTATTGAGTGGGACAGGTTTATATCGCGTGAGGGCGCGTTCCCTGTTAAGGGTCATACAACGAGATCGAAGCTTGCAAGCGACCGCAGCAGCCAGATTATGATAAAAAAGGCGATAGCCGACAGCTTAGGCGAAGCATACGGTGTTTCATGGATGCCGGAAACGGGAGCGACATATCAGATACAGTTCACCATAATTGATGATATTGTAACTGTTATGATCGATACCTCCGGCGCACCGCTTCACAAGCGCGGCTACCGTGTTAAATCAAACCTTGCTCCGGTGCGCGAGACGATTGCAGCGGCTATGGTTATGATAAGCTACTGGAAATACGAGGAGCCGCTAATAGATCCGTTCTGCGGAAGCGGCACAATTCCAATCGAGGCGGCGATGTTTAAGCGCAATATCGCCCCTGGTATCGGACGCGAATTTGCGTTCAGCTCTTTCGGGCAGATTGACGATGCTATGGTTCGCGAAATTATAGAGGAGGCACGCGAGGAGGAGCATCGCGATGTAATGCTTGATATTTCCGCCTCTGATATTGATCCCGCCGCGATCGAGCTTACGCGCGAAAACTCGAAGCGAGCCGGAGTAGGTGAATTTATAAGTGTCTCACGAGCAGATGCGCGAAAAATCATAACAGAAAAGAGTGGGGGATCAATCATATGTAACCCGCCGTATGGTGAGCGTCTGGGCGATATGGATGAGTGTCGGAGGCTTTACCGCGCGATAGGAAAAAGCTTTACCGCGCTTGATAAATGGTCGTACTACATATTGACCTCTCACGAGGATTTTGAGCGCGAGTTCGGCAAACGCGCCGATAGACGGAGAAAGATATATAACGGTATGCTTCGCTGCTGGTTGTATCAGTATTATGGGAACAAACCGAAAAAGAAGGGATAAAGGGTATGAATTATATAAGAAGAATCTTAGCCGCAATGGCGGCTTTGGCTGTATTTTGCGGCACTTGCGCAAGCGCCGACACGCTTGGCACGTTTTCCGGGGATTCGTCCTGGTATTCGGATATGGGCGGCGGCGCGGCGTATTATCATAATGTGTTTTACTCGTCATCGGTTGGAAATCAGACGGAAAACTATGTTGAATACACACCGAACAGCGAGGCTGTGCCGGTGGTGGTAAACGGTGCGAGTATTTATGGTAAACGTACCATCACGTCAGCGGCGGATTATATGTCAAGAAACAATCCGCGTCCGATGATAGGAATAAACGCAGATTATTTTTCACTCAAAACAGGCATACCGATGGGTTATACCATTATTGACGGAAGGATATACTCGAAGGAAGCGTCAATTCAGGATGCGATAGGATTCCGAAGCGACGGAACGGCGTTTATTGACAAGATTCAGCTTGTGTCCACAGCGTCAAATAACGGTGAGAGCGTAAACGTACAGTACATCAATAAATGGCCGCAAAAGGGGCTCAGCTGTATGTATCTTTTAACAGACGATTATGGAACTGCAACAAAGACGAATTTTAATGGTTTTTTTGTCATGTGCACGCCGAAGGATGGTGAGCTTTCAATTGGTAAGGAGATTACTCTCGAGGTTGAAGGCAGCTTCGAATATGACGGAGATATAAAGATACCAGAGGGAAAATACATATTTGTTATGGACCCTGAATCGGATCCGACCGATTACGCGTTTATGTCATCGCTTGCCGTGGGAGATACAGTTACGGTTTCGACTTCTGTATCGTATTCCGAGCGCGGCAGCGACTGGTCGCAGGCGGTAAATATCGTATCGGCCGGAAATATGGATAATAACAACAGGATTATAAATAACGGCGTTATCGGCAGCAATTTCATGACTGGTACAGCGCCAAGAACAGCTGTAGGCGTTAAGGAAAACGGAAACGTGATTTTCTATACGATAGACGGACGGCAGAACGGCTATAGCTACGGCTGCCGCGTCGAGACTCTTGCAAACAGACTAAGAGAGCTTGGATGTGTTGACGCTATTAATTTTGACGGCGGAGGCTCCACTGCGATAGGCGCGGTCTTTCCGGGATCGGAAACATTTTCCGTAACGAACCGCCCGTCCGATGGAGCGCTGCGTTCCTGCGCAAATTATATTTTCCTGCAGGATAAGCGCGCAAAAACAGGCGAGCCATGGTATGTAGAATGGAACGAGATACCGGATTATAATTATCTTTCCGGAAACGGAATTCAGCTTTCCGCGTCAAAGGTGTATGATACCGGAAATTATAAAATGGACGGACTTGCGAATGTGACTTTTAAAGCGACAAACACAGATTCCGCCGCGTCAACGGTTGATGAAAACGGCTATGTATCGTTTAAAGGCTCCGGCGGTACTGTTATAAGCGTTACCGGCAGCAGCTACAGCAAGAGCTTTGAGTTCGGAGTTTACGAAAATCCGGAAGAAATACAAATTATAAATGAAGCGACAGGCGCGGTATGCGAGAGTATTTCAATATATGAGGGAGAAATGAAAAATTTCGAGCTGGAAGCATCGGCATACGTGAATAATGTACGTCTTGTTTCAAATCCGGCACAGTTCTCATGGGAAACAGTGGGAACGCTTGCCGCAGTTGATGAAAATGGAACGCTTTCCGTTAGAGATGACGGAACGGAGAGCGGAACGCTTAAAATCACATGCGGAAGCACTGTAAAGGAAATTCCGATAATAGTTATACCAAAGGATACGTTTTCCGATATTTCCGGACACTGGGCACATGACGTTATTGAAGAAATGGCCGATTCAGGAATTATAAACGGTATTGATGAGGACGGTGAGCTGAAATTTAAGCCCGATAACAATATTTCAAGAATACAGTTTGCGGCAATTATGTGTAATTCGCTAGGAATTAATCCGTCAGATTACAGCGGAGCTGAGATAAGTTATATTGATGCAGACAAAATCCAGCCTTGGGCGATAAATTACGTCAAGGCAATGACAGCTCTCGGATACATTTCAGGTAGGTCGGATGATGACGGTATAACAAGCTATATTGATCCGGAAAGCGAGATCACAAGAGCAGAAGCGTTCACAATCATGGGGCGTGTTGTAAACAGCGATAAATCAAAGCTTTTAGGATATGCCGACAGCGCTGATATCCCGGTATGGGCCCAGGCTTCATTCTCGCGGCTTGACGCGCTCGGGATAATAAGTGGCTATGAAGACAATACGATCCGCCCCGGACTCAGCGCAACACGAGCAGAGGCAGCCGCGCTTGTGAGTAAATTGATAAAAACGATAAATTAAGAAAGGTATAATTAATATGAGTATAAACATACAACAGTCTGTTAAATGTCCGTCATGCGAGCAGATGTCGGATGTAACAGTGTGGAGCTCAATTACGGTTAAGGATAGTCCTGATTTAAAAAAGGATCTTCTTGCGGGTAAAATCAATATGTTTAAATGCCCGTCATGCAGTGCGGCGGGATTGATGCCGCACCCGATGCTGTATAATGATGAGGAGAAGCGATTGTTGATTTCGTTCTCACCAACGAATGATGAGGTGTTAAAGGAGCAGCTTTATGAAAAGGTGAGGGACTCCTCACGCGAATCCGGCGAGCTTGAGAAGTTTGAGGGCTGGAACCTGAGGTTTGTGACGGACTATAACGAGCTGCTTGAAAAGATTCTGATTTTTGACAGCGGCTTTGATGATAAAACAATAGAGGTTATAAAGCTCATGGTGCTCTCTCAGGATGTGGATAAGAGCGAGCAGCGGAAATGTCTTTTCGGCAAGGCCGAGGGGGATAACATTGAGTTTATGATTCATGATTTTATCGAAAATCAGCTTTTTACATCGGTTGTACCGAAGGAAACATATAACACGATATATAAAAGCCTTATCGAATCAGGTATGAAACCGTATTCGTTTGATTGGGAGCGCGTTGACGGCATATATGCAACGCGGCTCTTAAACGGCTTTAACAATAATTTTTAAAAAGGGAGGGGTACATAATGATTACTGCAAAGACATTGCAGCTCGGAATAATAGGAGATCCGGTTGATCATAGCTTTTCGCCTAAGATGCAGAATTTTATAGCGAATCACATGGGTATGGATTATGTGTATTCTGCATTTCATGTGAAGCCTGAAAATGTGGGAGACGCGATACGCGGCATACGCGCGCTCGGAATAAGAGGGATAAATGTAACAGCACCTCATAAGGTTGCTGTTATGCAGTATCTCGACGAGATTTCGCCTCAGGCTGAGATTTTAGGCTCGGTTAATACGATAGTAAACCGCGGAGGAAAACTTATCGGATACAACACTGACAGCGAGGGATTCTATCTTGCACTCACAAATGCCGGGATTAAAATCGAGGGAAGCAAAATCCTCGTAATGGGCGCGGGCGGAGTTGTGAAGCCGACGCTTATAAGACTCGCTCAGGCAAAGCCGGAGCGTATAACGATAGTAAACCGCACACCGCAAAGGGCAAAGGATGTAGCGGATGGTGTTTTTGCCGCAACAGGCTATAAGATATGCACAGAGATCACTGACTTTGATTTCGATATAGTGCTTAACACGACATCTGCAGGAATGGAGCCACAGCTTGACGCGCTGCCTTGCGACAGCATCAGAGAGATTGATAATTTTGATTTCATAAGACCGGGCATATCGGCGGTTGACATGATTTATAACCCTGATAGAACACGGTTCCTTAAACTTGCACAAGAAAGAGGCGCAAAGATATTAAATGGTCTTGATATGCTCATTTATCAGGGCATAATCGCATATGAGCTGTTTACTGATACAAAGCTTCCTGACGGCATTGCTGGTGTGATAAGGAAAGAGGTGTTTGGGCGATGAACATTGTGCTCACGGGATTCATGGCATCGGGTAAGACACAGATATCAAAAGCGATTGCCGCAGCTTCAAAATATAAACTCATCGATACCGATGATATGATTGTTGAAGCGGCAGGAAAGAGCATAAACAGGATTTTTTCCGAGGATGGCGAGACGGAGTTCAGACTAATTGAACGCGATGCGATCTGTCGTGCCGCTGCACTTGACGGATATGTTATTGCAACAGGCGGCGGGGTGCCGACAAATCGGGCAAATATGGACGAGCTGCGAAAAAACGGCATAATAGTAAATCTTGCGCCTAACTTTTCGGTTATACAGGAGCGGCTTGAGAGTGCGCGATCATCGCGTCCGTTGCTGCGCAATCAAAGCATAGATGAGATAAAAAAACGCTTTGATGACCGTAAACCATTCTATGAAGAATGTGATATTAAGATTAATATCATAAATGGCAGAACACCGCATTCGTATGCGATCGAGATACTTAAAGCTGTAGAGTCATATATAAAAACAAAGAGATAACTTGCGGGGTATAGAACCCCGCAAGCTATCTGTGAATATAATTATTTATTAATATCTTCTTCTGTTGCCGTTCTGACCGCTTACGGAATTATCACAGCCACAGTTGTTTTTGGCATCATCTCTGTCGCTCATTACACACATAGGCTTATAAGGTGCGGGACATACCGGACGACAGGGCTTGCACGGCTCCGGTTCCGGCTGTGGAATTGATGGATCATCCTCAGCTGATTCTACAAACTCGCATCTTGCGGGGGGATAGAATTCATCCATCGGGAAGTCGATTCTGTCGAACAGATCGCACGGGCTGTTGTCGGAAGCTATCGCACACTCCTTGCTCGGAACGCAGTAATCATAGCTCGGAACAAGAAGCTGAACGCGGCGTTCAAGCTTGATGATAGAGAATACGCCGATAGATACGAACACACGCTTGGCTTCGCCGCCAACTACGAGCGCGTCATCAAATACGCGGCATACCGACTCAGGCACAGAAGCGAGATCTAATTCGTCATCGCAGCCGCATTTGTTCTGGCGAACGTCAACAAGTTTTTCTCCGAGTGTTATTGGTTCAACTACTTCAACAACCGCATATGGCATATTTGTTTTCTTCCACTGCTGCGGATCGAAAGCGTTCTGCTTATATTTCGATGAGAATGTCTTAGCGTTGCCTTCGGAACCGAAGAGAATAACACGCTTATCAAATGTAGCAAGACCTTCAACCTCAACCGGTCTGCCTACGCCTGTATATACCTGAAGTGTAATCTTGAAGAAATAGTTCAGATCGATTGAGTAAAATCCGCGGTTAAACGGTACGCTTTCAATATCCGAAAAGCTGACAATGTACAGATAAATCTCTCTTCAAACCAATACCCAAAATATTTTCAGCATAGTATTTCCTGTCTCCGGATTGATTTCGCCAAATTCAATCCGATCCACGAGACTATCTATTATTTCTCTGTCGATATACTTATTTTCAAAAAACGACAGTAATTCTTTCTTCACATTTTCATCGGTTCTTGTATAATCCAGTTTGTTAAGCTGCCTTTCTGTTTCGTCGATACATCTGCTTATTTCATCTGCCCTGTCGACAAATCCTTTATTGTAATTCAGATATTCCTCAACTGAGATGACATCGTTTAATCTATCGGAATAAAGATTTTTTTGTAATCTCGAAATTTTCCTTTGTTCATTTCGCAGCCTTGACAACTCTGTTTTAAGTATATTGTTTTTTTCGCTATTCTTATTAAATAGTTTCTGTATAAACTGTTTGTCCAGATTCCCAATTGCAGCATTTTTCAACTGTTCTATCATTTGCATTTGTAAAGCCTGTAAAATAACATCTATTCGTATATTAGGCGTGAGGCATCTGTCTTTTTCTGCATAAGAATATTTATCCCGGCATCTTAAATAACCAACATATCCTGATTTCGATGATTTGCAGCAATTTTTCTGCATTGGCTTGCCGCAGTAATGGCAAAACACTTTGCCCGATAAAATATGTACCTTACCTGATCCGGATGCCTTTCGACGCTTTAATAAACGCTCTTGAGTTTCTTCGAACATCTCGCGGGTTATAATTGGCTCATGCTTGTCATTGATTATAATTCTGTCCTCATAGTCGACTTTACGCTGTATCTTTGATTTAAAGCTGACCTTTTCAACTGTATGCTGAACGACATCTCCGCAATAAACCTGATTATTTAATATATCGCCTACTGTGGTTGTACTCCAGCGTCCGTTTTCATCGGCGCTGTACATATATGTTTTTCGCAATCCGTCAAGCTCCTGCTGTTTTCTGGGAGTTGGAATTCCTTTCTCGTTGAGCATGCGGCTTATTTTAGCTGCTCCATACCCCTCGCTGTGCCATATAAAAATCTGTTTTACAATCGGAGCGGTATCGGGATTTACAACAAGGTGATTTTTTTGTTTCTTATCTTTTGAATATCCATACGGCGGAAATGAAGCAAGAAATTCGCCGCGCAGCATCTTATCCTTGAATACAGCTTTGACATTCTCTGATAGATCCTCCAGATACCATTCATTAATAAGGCTGTTTATCTGCCGTGACTTTTTATTACCTTTAATATCTGTATCCGCATTGTCAATAAGACTTACAAATCTTATACCCCATTCCTCAAAACGTCCGTGTATATACTTCTCAATAACCTCCATATTTCGACTAAAACGTGACAGGCTTTTACATAAAACAATATCAAACTTTTTTTGTGACGCGTCGGCTATCATTCTATTGAATTCGGGACGCTTATTGTCTGCTCCCGAATATGCTCCGCTGTAATCTTCGTCGCAGTAAATGTTATAAATTTGCCAAGAATGGTCTATGGCATAATTAAACAGCATTGATTTTTGATTTTGAATCGATTCGCTCTCGTGCTCTCCGCTATCCAAATCTTCCTTTGATAAACGCACATAAATGGCTGCGACATTTTTCATAATGTTTAATCCTCCTTTTAGTGATGACTTTACTGTATAAAGTAGTATCATATTTTATGAGATAACGCAAAAAATCAGAGGTCTGCTTTTTGATTTATCACCTTAAATACTATTCTTGCTATTTTTTTACGGTTTTCTTCAGACTGTATATTAATCTTCTCTTTTTTTTGATTGTAATGAATGATATCAATGTCTATACTTTTCATATTCTCACCTCAATAAAATTTATGAAAATTATAGATTGTACTATGATTTTATAGTATAAAACCGCATTATTACACTTGATATTTTTTTTTATTTATGATATAATAATATTAATAATTTCTCAGATGAAGGGGGAGAGATGTATAATGAAAATTAAAAAAAGTATAGCATCGGCGGCTGCTGTGACTATGCTTTGTCAGCTTGCAACACCTTATTCGTTTGCAGCTGAAGTAGGACAAAGCCTGGCAGTCGGAGGCAGCGCTCAAACTGCGGCTGAAACGCAGGCGCTTATTGATGCCCGACCGAACATTCAGCGTCCGATGGAGGACATCGACCGCGGACTGGTTGCAGTCGATTTAGGCAGTACAGTGTACCTGTCATGGAGATGGCTTGGTACGGAGTCGGCGGATACACTGTATAATGTGTATTGTGATGGTAAGCTTATAAGCGGTGAACCTCTGAATATGACGAATTACTCGGATATCCATCCCGGTTCGTCATATCAGATAGCGCCGGTTATTGACGGTGTTGAGGGTGAGAAATGTGCGGCTGTAACACCATGGTCGGATAACTATATCGACATTCCGCTTGACATTCCGCCTGCCGGCAGCATAAACGGCAAGGATTATACATACACCGCGAACGATGTGTCGGTTGCAGACCTTGACGGAGATGGTCAGTATGAGATTATCTTAAAATGGGATCAGACAAACTCGTTGGACTCGATGTATTCAGGCTTCACAGGCCCGTGTATAATCGACGC
>JAFLUC010000054.1:0-13737 GCA_022509005.1 Oscillospiraceae bacterium
AGAACGCTCTTGCTGATAAGGAATATCTCTCAAAGAAGTCAGTATGGATCTTCGGTGGTGACGGTTGGGCTTACGACATCGGCTTCGGCGGTGTTGACCACGCTCTCGCATCAGGCCAGAACATCAACATAATGGTATTCGATACAGAGGTATATTCAAACACAGGTGGTCAGTCATCAAAGGCTACACCGACAGGTGCTATAGCTAAGTTCGCTGCTGCAGGTAAGGAAGTTAAGAAGAAGGATCTCGCAGCTATCGCTATGAGCTACGGCTACATCTACGTTGCACAGGTTGCTATGGGCTACAACCAGAACCAGTGCCTCACAGCTATTAAGGAAGCTGAGAGCTACAACGGTCCGTCACTCATCATTGCATACGCTCCTTGTATCAACCACGGTATCAAGAAGGGTATGGCAAAGGCTCAGGAAGAGGAGAAGCTGGCAGTAGAGTCAGGTTACTGGCACTGCTTCAGATATGATCCGCGTCTTGCAGATGAAGGCAAGAATCCGTTCATTCTTGATTCAAAGGCTCCGAACAAGGATTATAAGGAATTCCTCATGGGTGAGGTTCGTTATAACTCACTTGCTCGTTCAAATCCGGAAAGAGCAGAAAATCTCTTCGATTTCGCTGCAAAGACAGCTGCTGATAAGTATGCTGCACTCGTTAAGAAGGCAGAGAAATAATTTGGATTATATAATATATATCGGGATGTGCATTGCACATCCCGATTTTCTTTGCTTTATTCATATATACCATAGCCACTGTTTCCGTAATATTTCGGTACCTCCCCGGCTATAACCGTTTCGGCAAGCGGTATTGTGGTTTCTATTCTCTCTTTTTCATCCATAAGATATCCGCGATAACGCATATCAACGGTAAGTTTAAGATACAGCTTGTGCCGTACCTGGTTTATCCCCGCCGCTTCAAAAGCTTCTTCAAACTCACTGTTTACAACACTTATTGGTATTATCTTAATTTTAAGCTTAGGTCCCATATACGATAAAAGCGAATATTTTGTAAGACTGCCGAGCGGGATTTTCACATATGCGGGATAATCGTCATTGAGCGCGTTCTGAACATCAATCATAAGCTCCGATCTGACTTTGTTTATCTCCCCTGTTTCAGCCTCAATCGATGTGATTTTTCCGCTGCTATCCTCTGTAGTTTTGAAAAACCCGCTGAAGCTGTGACTCTTAAGCTCATCAAGCACGCAGCGATTTACAAGCTCTGTAAAGGAGGTATTTGAATAATTCGAGCATTCGGCATAAAACACAGGCTCGGCACGTTTTAACAATTTATGAACACCTATTACAAAAAACAAACACAGCGCCGGCATAATAAACCGCCATACGCTGTGTTTTCTTCTCATTCCGAGCCGCATAATAATCACCTCCGCCAAGGTATATTATGCGACAAATTAAATTGTTGTGAATATTACCGTGCCTTTGTTTCCACTTCGTCCACGATAAGCTTTATAAAGTCGGCAACCGGCATACTTCCGAGATCGCCATTCTTTCTTGAACGTACTGAAACAGTTCCGGCCTCAACGTCCTTATCGCCTACAACTATCATATACGGTACCTTTTCAAGCTGAGCTTCACGAAGCTTGAAGCCGAGCTTTTCAGAGCGGTCATCAACTTCGTTTCTTATTACTCCTGCCGCCTCGAGCTGCTTCTTTACGTCATAAACATAATCAAGATGACGGTCAGCAATCGGAAGGAACTTAACCTGTGTCGGAGCAAGCCATACAGGGAACGCGCCCGCATACTTCTCGATAAGCAGCGCAAGAGTTCTCTCATAGCATCCGATAGACGTTCTGTGAATAATATACGGATTTTTCTTCTTACCGTCACGGTCAACGTATTCCATACCGAATTTTTCTGCAAGCATCTGGTCGATCTGGATTGTGATAAGCGTATCCTCTTTGCCGTGTACGTTCTTAATCTGAATATCAAGCTTAGGACCGTAGAACGCAGCCTCGCCGATACCTATCTTATAGTCGATACCTAAATCGTCAAGGATATTTTTCATCTTGGTCTGAGCTTCGTCCCACTGCTCCTCAGTTCCTATATACTTTTCGCGGTCATCGGGATCCCACTGCGAGAATCGGTATGAAACATCCTCGTAAAGGCCAAGTGTTTTAAGCATATAAGTTGTGAGCTCTAAACAGCCGCGGAATTCGTCCTCAAGCTGATCCGGCGTACACATCAAATGTCCCTCAGATATTGTAAACTGACGAACACGGATAAGACCGTGCATCTCGCCTGATGCCTCATTTCTGAACAGTGTCGAGGTTTCGTTCAGTCGCATCGGGAGATCTCTGTATGAGCGGCCTCTGTTAAGATACGCCTGGTATTGGAACGGGCAGGTCATCGGGCGAAGTGCGAATACCTCATCATCTTTTTCCTCGTCGCCGAGTACAAACATACCATCCTTGTAGTGATCCCAGTGTCCAGAAATCTTGTAGAGATCCGATTTTGCCATAAGCGGAGTCTTTGTAAGCTGCCAGCCACGCTTCTGCTCCTCATCCTCTACCCATCTCTGGAGAAGCTGAACGATCCTTGCACCCTTAGGCAGCATAACCGGCAGACCCTGACCAATTGAATCAACTGTTGTGAACAGCTCAAGATCACGACCGAGCTTGTTGTGGTCACGCTTCTTTGCTTCTTCAAGCTGCTGTAGGTGTGCTTCAAGCTCATCCTTTGTCTTAAATGCTGTACCATACACTCTTGTGAGCATCTTGTTGTGCTCATCGCCGCGCCAATACGCACCTGTAGCCGAAAGCAGCTTAAACGCCTTCACCTTTGATGTATAACGTACATGCGGACCGGCGCAAAGATCTGTAAATTCACCCTGCTTGTAGAATGAGATCGTCTCACCCTCCGGGAGATCGTTTATAAGCTCCTGCTTATACGGTTCATCTTTCATAAGTTCAAGAGCCTCGTCGCGCGGAAGTTCAAATCTCTCAATTTTAAGATTTTCCTTGACAATTTTCTTCATTTCCTTTTCGATATTGTCAAGATCCTCGCGTGAAAACGGCTTCTCTATATCAAAGTCATAATAGAATCCCGTATCGATCGGAGGACCTATTGTGATCTTAGCCTCCGGGAACAATCTTTTTACAGCCTGCGCCAAAATGTGTGATGCGCTGTGCCTGAGTGTCTGTAGCTCATTCATTTCTACTGCCATATTTTTACTTCCTTTCTGGTATTTTATATCTGCTCAAAACAAAACACTCCTGAACAGATTATCTGTTCAGGAGTGCAAAATTTTACACGGTTCCATCCTGATTGCACATTTCTGTGCCGCTCAATTTATCATTAACGCAGATTCACGGCGGTTTTACTAAGACATACGTCCTTTCCTCCGCTGCTCCAAAGTGGTGTTCACCAACGCCGTATATAGGAATACTTCCAGCCGCGATATTCCCTCTCTTTATATACCCATGCACTGGCTACTGTCTTTTTCATAGCAATATTTATTTAATGAAACAATTATATCACTATCTTTTCTGTTTGTCAAGACCAAAAATGAACTCTTTCTTCCGGCGGAACATACATTCCGTCTCTCTCAGTGATACTATATACCTCGTAAAATCTGTCTATGCTCTGCAGCACACGATTTACGCGTATTGACGGGAAACTGTGCACATCATTAATCGCCATAAACTGTGCCGTCTGCCTTGACATTATAGAGTACCATATGAATGAATATGCGTCATACATACAGTCATAATCAAAGTCATCATGTTTATCAGCCACCGCCGTTATTATTTCAATTCCGCCGAGATCTGCCATGTTTTCTGTAAGGGTAAGCTCCGACGAGATCGGTATTCCAGGCGCTCCCTCAAGTCCATCATAATATGCTTCAAAGGAATCACACAAATCGTTAAACGCCTTTTTATCATCTTCCGTCCACCATGAGTTGAGATTTCCGTTCTCATCAAACTGTGAGCCGCTAGCGTCAAATGCATGAGTTATCTCATGTGCTATGATAGAACCTATTGCGCCGAGATTATATTCATATTTATATTCACTTTTATACACACTTGTATCAAGCATGGCAGTTGTAATGGTAATATCATTATTGAGAGCATAGTAAGAAGCATTTACCGTATACGGATACATCACCCACTCGTCTTTGTCAACTTCTGTTCCCTCAAGCGAATAC
This sequence comes from Oscillospiraceae bacterium, assembly GCA_022509005.1. Classification (GTDB taxonomy): domain Bacteria; phylum Bacillota; class Clostridia; order UBA1381; family UBA1381; genus Ornithomonoglobus. The sequence continues at coordinate 4,171 of JAFLUC010000054.1, forward strand.
ATATATTCAACAATTGCATCATTCATCCTGAACAGGTTTTCGGCAAGACTTCCACCTTCGTCATAGCTCAGGATTTCGGCGTTATCCATATACGTATTCCACTTATCGGGCGCACCGATCTTAATCCGCATAGTATCAAGCTTAAGAAGAGCTTTCTCTTTTGTCGTATCGCTCATCCACGAAGCGGAGCTTATTTTTTCACGGTATACCTCAATAATTTCATCCACCATTTTGCGAACATCGGCGTTCACTTCAGGATCATCATATTCCTCAGCATACACTTCGCCCACATAGTCCGAAAGATACTTGAGTACCTCCTGAGCTGCGACATATTCCGTATTTGTTTCGCCCTCTATACCGTAAAGATAATTTGTAAACTCATCGTTGGCCTTAACAAAATCATTGCTGAGATATTGTGAGTATGAATCCACTATCTCAAGCTTTGCCGCTGCCTTTAACATATCTATATTGCTGTCGTTAAGCATCTGTGCCATATGCTTAACGCTATTTTCGTCTGTTACAATTATTTTATCTGCGTTTTTAAGCCTTGTGTCATCATATATGGCTTTAATATCTATGGTGTCGAATGTGTCGTCAATCTCTTCAAGAGTTTTCACGTTATACATAGCGGAAATGTCACGGCGATCGGATGGGGTTAGCTGAACATTTGAAATAGACTTCTCAAACTCATAGCAGTATGCCGCATCTTTCGCCGCCTGTTCCTCGCTCTCTCCGCACAAAATCCCAAGCTGCTTATAATATTTCTTGAACTCTTTTTCAAACTGAGGGTCACGGAAGTACTGCTTATCATACGCAGTTGGTGTATTCAAATATGCAACATAAGTATTGCTGTCCTTTAAATCTGTTGAAACATAAAAGTTCACAAAGAAATCCGCAATAAGCTCCGTATCATATCGCATTTCTGTAAGATCTGATACAGATTTTACAGAGTCGATTATTTCAATATATTCCTTAAATGGTCCGAGCCCATCATTGTTACGCTTATCGGTATTGATGTAGTTGTTATATAAGTTCTTGATTTTTTCCTCTTTTGAGCCTTTTTTTGGATCTGATGCTGCTATCTCTTCTATAATCTTCTGTACATTATAATCCGCCTCATCATCTATCATCGTTCCAAACTGAATATAACCCTCTGGAAGATCAATATAGTCTAAAAGAGCCTTGTTTTTCGTGCCGTAGTAATCATCCCGGATATTCGTTCCGAACACACGGAAGGTTCGGTTTATAAACAGTCGCATCTGCTCCTTTGTAACATTATCATCGGGGGAGAATATGCCATCAGCAGTTCCGGCCACTATTCCGGCCTCAAATACATCCCTAAGTTCTTCCTGCGCCCATGCCGGAACATCCATAAAATCCTCAACAGGAATAGCGAGAAGCTTATTGCATCCCATTAATTCAGGAATATCTCCAAATGCGCGCTTAAGCATAACAAGCGCTTCGGCACGTGTTACATTTCGTTCCTCATGAAGTTCGCCGTCATCATAACCTTTTAATATGTCGGTCTTTTTCACCTCCGGATTATAATCATCGGCAGCTGTGAGAAGCATTTCACATACCTCGCCGCGAGTTGCATAGTCATTGCTCTTTGCCTGTGCCGTCATCGGTATCATAGATATCATGAGCGACACTGTTACTATAAGCGACACTATCCTCTTCATATTTTCATCCCCCTTATAATACTACATATCTGAAAATTGAAATCGCTATCCCGAGCAGTGCTCCTGCAAACACCTGAACAGGCGTGTGCCCCAAAAGCTCTTTTAGCTTCTTTCCGGTTTCAGTAATATCCTCTTTTCCTATCTTTTCAATTATTCTGTTCAGTATTTTTGCCTGATGACCCGCGCTTCGCCTTACGCCTGTAGCGTCATACATTACGATGAACGCGAACGCGGCAGTAATTGCAAATGCCACGCTGTCAAATCCCACAAGAAATCCTACTGCTGTCGCAAGCGAGCATGTAAAGGATGAATGAGAGCTGGGCATTCCTCCTGAGCCTGTAATACGCGTAAAATCAAACCTGTGTTCTTTTATAAGAACTAGTATTATTTTTATAAACTGCGCTGCAGCCCATGAAATTGCAGCCGTAACTAAGGCACTGTTTTGAAAAATCTGTTCAATACTGTTCATTAAAAGCTTCCTTCATATTAATATATTAATTATTTCTTCCTGACAAATGGTCTGTCAGATCCTTTAAGAATCCGGCACGCTCACCGAATATGTTAAGCTCGGCCTTCGCTTTTTCCGAATACTTAATCACCAATTCCTTGGATCTTTCTATCCCGTAAAGCTTAACATATGTGTTCTTTTCTTCCTCGATATCCGAACCTATAGGTTTCCCAAGCTCGATTTCCGTTCCGATAACATCAAGAATATCATCACGTATCTGGAATGCTATACCAAGATATTTTGCAAAATTGTCGACAGCAGTTATTTCATTCGCCTCTGCGCCTGCCATTACAGCACCTATAACACAAGCTGAACGGATCAGTGCGCCTGTCTTTAAAAGATGCATACACTGAAGCTCATCAAGAGAAATATCCTTTCCCTCGGACGCAAGATCGATTATCTGCCCGCCTACCATTCCCTCGGTACCGGCAGCCGCGGCAAAAATATTTATCGCGTGCATTGCCTTTGCCGGATCGTGATAATTCCCAGATGAAATCACTTCAAACGCTTTTGTAAGCAATGCGTCACCAGCCAAAATGGCTATATCCTCGCCAAATTTTATATGGTTTGTCGGCAATCCTCGGCGCAGTTCATCGTTATCCATCGCCGGAAGATCATCATGAATAAGCGAATATGTGTGCACCATTTCAAGTGCACAGGCGAAGTTTTCAACATCTTCCCATTCTCCGCCGCACATAAGCGCCGTTTCCCACATTAGAATCGGTCTTAATCGTTTTCCGCCTGCAAAAACACTGTATCGCATCGCCTCATAAATTATCTTCTGCGTATTGTCTTTTACAGCAAGATACTTATCAAGTGCCGAATCTATTTCATTTATTCTTTCCCGTAGTCTGTTTTTCATTCCGACGCCTCGAATTCTTCCTCGATCATTTCTCCGTCTGGACCGGCTGTGAGTATTTTTACCTTCTTTTCAGCCTCATCAAGTTTTTTTCTGCAGCTTTTTGCCAGCTTTATCCCCTGTTCAAAAAGCTTTAATGACTCGTCAAGCGTCACATCTCCCGCTTCAAGCTTCGACACAACATTCTCAAGCTCTGTCATTGAATCCTCAAATGTTTTAGTTGCCATGATTTATTCTCCTTTATTCTATCACTACACACTCAACATCGCCGTCCCGCAGTTTCAATGTAAACTCATCTCCACTACCAAAATCTGCTACGCTGCGCAGAACTGTTCCGTCCGACTTAATTGGAATCGAGTAGCCGCGCGTAAGCGTTTTCAGCGGGCTTAACGCGTCAAGCTTGCCGCTAAGCTCACCGAGTTTTCTGCCGTTTTCACTCAGTTTAAGCTTGTACACATTCCCCATGTGCTCTACACGCATATCAAGCCGCTGTGACAGCTCATTTATCTTATCCTGCGGATCTTTAAGCACAAGCTGCTTAAGCCGCAATCTCAGATTTTCTATTTTAGTTTCTGCCGCGCCGTGTATTCTCGCGTCATATATGCTTATAAGCCGTGAAAGCTCTATTGACGACGGCACACTTACCTCCGCTGCAGCAGAAGGCGTAGGAGCTCTTAAATCAGCGACATAATCGGCAATTGTGAAGTCAGTCTCATGACCCACTGCTGAAATTACAGGTATATTTGATGCGAATATCGCCCTTGCTACACATTCCTCATTAAATGCCCATAAATCCTCAATGCTTCCTCCGCCGCGCCCGACAATAAGCGTATCAACACTATTTGTACGGTTAAAGTATTCTATCGCTTTAACAACGCTTTCCTTTGCGCCCACGCCCTGAACAAGCGCCGGATATATTATAATCTCCGCAAGCGGAAAACGCCTAGTCGCCACGTTTATAATATCTCTTACCGCTGCGCCAGTGGGTGCGGTAACAACTCCGATTCTGTTCGGATATCTTGGTATAGGCTTTTTAACCTGTTCATCAAAAAGACCCTCAGAAGCAAGCTGCTTTTTCAGTCTCTCAAACTCAAGATACAACGTTCCGACGCCATCGGGAATCATCTCTTCAATATAGAGCTGATAAGCGCCGCCGGCCTCATAAACCGAAACTCTGCCTCGAGCGATAACCTTCATCCCGTCTGACGGACTGAACGCAAGCCCCGCCGCTGCGCCGCGAAACATAACAGCTTTCAAAACACTCGTTTCGTCCTTTAACGTCAGGTATATATGTCCTGAAGAATGACGCTTATAGTTTGAAATTTCGCCCTTTACCCATAGGTTGACCAGCACACTCTTGCTGTCGAGCAGGCGTTTTATATAGTTATTTACCCTGGATACTGTTCCTATAATCTGCTGCTCTTCCATTCAATTCTCCTTTTTATCTGCGAGTATAGCAATTCCTACAGCATTATCTGTTGAAAGCTCCTTTGACGCAAAATAAATATTGCCATCAAGCACTCCCCGAAGTCCCGAGCGAATTATTCCGTTTGACGCAACACCGCCCGCCAGAAGCACTTTCCTTATTCTTGTCTCTTTCATGACATTGCTTACGGTTTTGACAAGAACATCAGTGACATACACAAAAACAGTACGTGCGATTACAGCATCAGGTCCTTTTATCTCTCTTTCAAGCTTTGTTTCAATTCCCGAAAGATTCATATATCCACCCTTTACCGAAAACGGGAGCTTTATTGTTTTATCCGTCTCCCCTGCGAGTGCCTCCAAAGACTTGCCGCATGGGAATTTCATTCCCATATACACGCCGATCCGATCAATGAGCTGTCCGACGCTTATATCGAGGGTTCCGCCTACAATCGCATTTGTAAACCCGTGACCATTATATTCCGATCGCAGAATTTCTGTTGTCCCTCCGGAAAGATGTACCGATATGAATGGCTGATTTAAAAGCTCGTGAGCATTTGCAGAATAAATTCCGGCCATTATATGCCCGTCCTGATGTGAAAACTCATACAAAGGAATTCCGAGGGCAGCTGAAACGGCTCTTGCATAGCCATGCCCTACCGTAAATACCGGCATATATGATCCTGAAACAGAGCGTGGTCTTGTACTGACGCCTACGGCGCAGATATTGCGGTCAACAGCCCCAATACGCTCCTCTATCATACTTGGCAGTTCCTTATTGTGTATAAACACACCGTCACTCTGGCGGATTCCGCGCATTCCTTCCTTTACGTCAAGAATTTTGCGTGACTGTATAAAGCTGTGTCCGTCATAGGTAGCAACGGAAGTTGTGTAATTACTCGTATCTATACCGAGTGTTATCATAACTCACGCATTATGCTGCCGAGAATACCGTTAATAAACCTCGGTTCATTCTCGTCACAATATTTTTTCGCAAGCTCCACAGCCTCGTTTATCGCTGCCTTAGGCGGCACGTCATCACAATACTTCATCTCATAAATAGCAATCTTTAAAATTGTTCTTGTCGCCTTTGAAAGACGCTTGAACGTCCAACCGCTTTTAAGATGCCTGCTTATATCATCTATTATCTCGCTTTCATGCTCAAGAATACCCTCTGTAACCTCGGTTATATAACCAAGATTCTGCTCGCATTCCGGAATCTCCTCAAGCAGGATCTCTCGAGCCTCTTCCATATTATCTCTCTGTGTGGCAAATTGGAACACCTGTGTGAACACAGCTTCTCTTGCCTCGCTTCTTGATTGTTTTTTCATGATAATACTCCAATCCGCCGCTATACGGCGGCATAACTCAAAATGTGAAAAAGAATATTCATTATATATAATATCATATTTTACCTGCATTTTCAAGTGTTTTTTACATATGCTTTGAATGAATTGATGTTATTATTGAAAAACACAAAAATCTATTGAAACAAAAAATGGTTTATGGTATACTGAAAACAAATGATAATATGGGGTGATACTCATGAGAAAATATGAAGAAAATATATCCGACAGCTCACTATGGGTTACGACAACACCTACGCCGTTAGCTGAAACACTTCCCTTTTATATAACAGAAGCAGGATACTTTTCCGCAGAGCATAATTACGAAATAAGCCGGAGTTTTCATGACAGCCATTTGCTGCTTTATACAGTTTCTGGAACCGGTATTGTCATGTCTGATAATGAAGAAATATCACTGCCGCCAAAAAACTGTGTCATAATAGATTGCCGCAGACCACACAGATATTTTTCTGCTTCCGCTAAATGGGAGTTCATATGGCTGCACTTCAAAGGCAGCGCGGTCAGTGCAATGACCGCTATTTTATATCCGAGCGAAACACGTGCCGTTGAGACAGATCAACCACAGAATTTTAAATACTGGTTAGAGTCACTTTTAGATAAAGTGAAAGAGAATGACGTCCTCTCAAGTATCACGCTTTCTACGGATGTACACCATCTTTTTGACGTGCTTATACGCTCAACCATGAAAAATGAAAGAGCAAACCAAAAAAAAGAGCACATTACTGAAATTGATAATGTTATAGAATATATACGCGAGAACTATATGGAAAATATAACAGTTGACGATATGGTGAACCGTATCCATCTTTCTAAATACCACTTCATACGTATTTTTAAACGCATTATGGGTATAACTCCATACAGCTACCTCACAAACTACAGAATAAATATATCAAAACAGAAACTCCGTCTTACCAATAAGAGCGTTGCCGATATTGCCGCCGACTGTGGATTTATGGATACAAGTAATTTTATTGCTCAGTTTAAAAAACACACCGGCGTTAAGCCGGTGCAGTACAGACGCGATTTTAAGTAAAATAATTACAGCACTAATATGCTGCCTATATCCGTAAGCCTGTCCGAATGCAGACAAGCGACCTCAACACCGTGACTGCTGCAGAATTTTTTTATGCGATCACTGTCAGGATGCTCATGCAAATTGCCATTAAAGGTTAATAAATTTGGTTTTAATAAACCTGAGGCCCCTCCGATAAATCCTTGCATGCCATACAGATCTATATTACCCGGTGCTATTTTCAATGCATCAATATCATTTGATTTAAGCAGCCTATATATACCTTCATCTGCTGTTATCACCGCATTATCAGATACAACGCATATGCTGCATTTTGCATAGCCTTGTTTTGTATTAAGAATATTATCATATTCAGCAATGATTTCCTTTGCAGTGTTTTTCATATTACATACGGCATACTTTCCTATTCTGCATACATTATATGCGATGTCATACGGATATTTACTACAAAGCTCAGCGCTGCCGCGTATGACTTGGTACTCAGGTATCATTTGTTTGTAATACTCATAGACTTGCGGAGCACATATTACCTTATTGTTTACAATATGAAGCTGTATATCGGGGTGTCCATCGATTTCCGGATATACACGATCTATCGGTATGGTTTTTATAACCTCGCAGCCGAGCCTATAAAGTGCAGAGACAGCCTTCTCTGATGTTCTATAGTCAATTATAACCTTCATTTATCATGCTCTCAAACTCATCCTCATTGATAACCGGTACTCCAAGCGACTGAGCCTTTGTAAGCTTACTTCCAGCTTCTGTGCCTGCTAAGACATAGCTTGTTTTTTTAGATACGCTAGATGAAGTTTTTCCTCCAAGTTCTTCAATTATCTTTGCTGCCTCGGAACGCTTATACTTTTCAAGCGTTCCCGTCAACACAAATGTTTTGCCGCTGAATCGCTGATCCTCGGCTTCCTTACTGTCATCTGTACAGTCTACTCCGGCAAGCTTTAGACGCATAAGAAACTCAATATTCTGCTCCTGACTGAAAAATTCCGTTACGGACTGCGCCATGATTGCTCCGATATCATTGAGCTCTGCCAATTCCTCTGCCGGCGCGTCAATAAGCGCGTCTATACTCTTATATTTCGCCGCAAGGATTTTGGCCGCCTTTTCTCCTATATGACGGATTCCAAGTCCGAATATCAACCTATACAGCGGATTCGATTTTGATTTCTCAATCGAATTTTTCAGATTTTCCGCCCACTTCTCACCAAAGCCCGGAAGCTTTATGGCTGCGTCATAATTGAGATAATACAAATCCGCAGCATCGGAAATAAGGTTGCTTTCGGCAAGCTTTTCGATATTTGATGCACCGAGACCGTCAATAGCCATTGCAGGGCGTGACACAAAATGAATAATATTCCTGAGCCTCTGAGCCGGGCAGGTTATTCCTGTGCAGCGATATGCTGCCTCTCCGTCTTCGCGAACCACGTCAGCTCCGCATTCAGGACATTTTTCCGGCATATTAAATTCTACTTCATCTCCGCTTCTATCCTCTTTGAGCACCTCAACAACAGCCGGTATAATATCTCCCGCTTTTTCAATCACAACAGTGTCACCTATGCGTATATCCTTTTCACGGATGTAGTCTATATTGTGCAGTGTTGCTCTTGATACATTGGAGCCCGCTATACGAACGGTATCAAGAATCGCAAGTGGTGTTAGTACTCCTGTTCTACCAACCTGTATTTTTATGTCCTTCAGGGTGGTGGTCTGCTTTTCCGCCGGATATTTATATGCGATTGCCCAACGTGGAAATTTGGCAGTTACACCGAGTAAATTCCTTGCCTCAAAATCGTTGACCTTTATAACTGCGCCGTCAATGCCAAATGAAAGCGTGCCTCGTTCCTCTCCTATTCTTTCGACTTCATGATATGCTTCCTCTATTGTTTTGAAGGTCCGATCATTTAATATGGTTTTAAAGCCCTGCTCCTTTAAGAAGCGTAATCCTTCAATGTGGCTTGATATATTAATTCCTTCGATTTGTTGAATGTTGAACACGAATATATCAAGCTTACGCTTTGCCGCAATTTTCGGATCCTGCTGGCGGAGAGAACCGGCTGCGGCATTTCTGGGATTAGCAAACAGCGGTTGGTTTGTTTCTTCAAGCAATGCGTTAACTTTTAAAAAGGTGTCGTTTGGCATGAATACCTCACCACGCACTTCAAGAAACGGCACTGCATCCTTTAATTTAAGCGGTACGGAACGGATTGTTTTGATATTTTCGGTTATATCCTCGCCTGTTATGCCGTCTCCTCTTGTGGAACCGCGCACAAGCTCGCCATTTACGTATTCTACAGAAACAGAAAGACCGTCGATCTTGTGCTCAACAACATATTCAGGATTCGGAATAATTTCGCGTACACGTCGATCAAAATCATATAACTCATCATTTGAAAAAGCCTTCTGCAAACTCTGCATCGCAACCGTGTGCGTCACCTCCGCAAAGCTTGAGGAAGCTTCGCCTCCAACTCGCATAGTTGGTGAATTTGCCTTTTTAAGCTCCGGATGCTCTTCCTCGAGCTTTTCAAGTTCTGCTAAGAGCGCGTCAAATTCAAAATCCGAGATTTCCGGCGCGTCGTCCATATAATATTTCCTGTTATGATAGTTTATAATATCTGTAAGTTCCTCTATCCGCTTTCCCGGCTCAACCATAAGTTATTTCTTCCTTTCTACGCTACGCA
>JAFLUC010000054.1:13837-17742 GCA_022509005.1 Oscillospiraceae bacterium
AAACTATGTTTTGCTATGCTACAATCCGCAAGCGGATTGTTCACCTTTCTACGCTACGCAAAACTATGTTTTGCTATGCTACAATCCGCAAGCGGATTGTTCACCTTTCTACGCTGCGATCCGCGAGCGGATCGTGCACCTTTCGGATTATTTCTTATCTATATTATATAATATACTGCAAATTTTATCAAGACTAAATTTCAAGCGCAAGCTGCAAATTCGAAAGCCATATTGTCTTATCAGGACGCATCATGGAGAGAGTGTTAATTATGACTGCTCTCGGATATATAACAGTATCGGGCTCGCGCGGGTCAACTATTTTATTCGCCGCGTTTATGACAAAATACGAATCCATATATTTTCCGAGATAGATCATTTCATGTCCGGGGAACTGTAAAATTGCACCTGCTGAGATTTTGTCAATACACATTTTCTTCTCCATTTCAGTCAGAGCAGATAAATCGTGTTTTTTAACCGGTATCTTTGCCTGAGTAGAACAATCACGCGGAAGGTTTATACCGAACCTTCTGTACACCCCACGCACAAAGCCTGAACAATCAGTCCCGCCGTTTGTTCCGCCCCAGCCATATGGTGTGCCAAGCTTCTCAAACGCGACTCTGATTACATTATTTACAGTATACGGTATAAATTCCTCATCAGTCTTACGGAGTGTGCCGCATATTTCTATATCATTCGATGCCACCCAACCTGAATAGCATTCGGCAGTTATATAATAATACTCTTTATCGGCACTTGTGAGATATATAACCACATTTTCGCCGCACAAAAGCTCTGTAAGCGCGAATTCATCCCAGTTATGATATTCTTTACTGTCGGACAAAAAATCACCGTACGGATATTTTTTAATAACCGTACGGCTTCTGCATCTTCCGTAATATGTTTTCATTTGAGAGTACGCTTTTGCGTTTAAAATATTACTTCGTATTTTACTGTAATATTCATCCGTTACCGCAATACCATTTATATAAAACTGCTTCTCAACCTCAAAATCGGCAAGTCGTTCCCGAAGCTCAATGCCTTTATAGGTTTTCGGCAGCTCGCAAAGGCGGCTCATTCCTGTTTCAGGTGTTCTCAATATATCGTTATTAAGTTTTTTTATTTCTTCCGCATCAAGTCGTATCGCATCATATTCGTCACGGCACCAAAAACTGTCACTGCATAAATCAGGTAAAGTATAAAATGTCATGTCGCATTCCTCCCTATACAAATTATATTTACAAAAGAATACGAATATTACTTTCTGCCTGAATATGAGATTTTTATTCTATACCCTTAAACCACCATAAATCCTCAGTCACAGGAGGAGCAGTTTCCTCAACAGGTTTCTCAGTTATAGGAAGATCAGTTTCCTCAACTGGTTCCACGGTTATAGGAAGATCAGTTTCCTCAGTCACAGAAGGATCAGTTTCCTTAACAGGTTCCTGTGAATTCAACATATCAATCACACCACTTTCTTTGCTATCCGTAGTATGATTGAATACTCCGGAGTTTACTGCAAAGAAAATTAATAATCCTGCAATAACTGCAACAACTGCCGATATTATAACAGGAACAAGTATATTCCTACTCTTTTTTTTAATATACGGTATTTGTGATGCACTACGCATTGGTGAATTCAATGGTGGTGACACGGCTGTATCAGCTATTCTTATAAGAACGGAGGTAACATTATCTCTGCCCCCTGCATTAAGAGCCGCTATGACAAGCGCTGAGTTAAGCTCCTTAATATCACCGCCGCGTGATAATATATCTGCAATTTTATAGTCATCAAGCATATCTGTAAGTCCATCGCTGCATAGCAGATAGATATCGCCCGGGTGCGGTACTTCTGATGTTATATATGGGCTCACCAATAACTCCTCAGGACTAAGACCGAGACTCTGTGAAAGGACGTGTGATGCCCGAGAATTCTTTGCTTCTTCAGGCTTCATAATTCCGGCATCAATCATGAGCTGAGCTTCTGTATGATCATGCGAAAGCATTTTCAACATTCCATCCGAGTACTTATATATTCGACTATCACCGATATTTGATGCCGTTACAGTATCGTTTGTTATTAATAATGACGTAAATGTTGTTCCCATGCCAACATTATTATGTTCACTGCGGAATGCGCATATATCCTCATTTGTCTTATTGATATAATCACCCATGTGATTCATAAAATCAATATTATCAAATTCGCCGAGATTCGATACTGCCGCTAATGACGCAATCTCTCCAAAAGATGCTCCTCCCATACCATCGCATACAGAAAACAGCAGCTGCGAATTTTCAATTAAACCAAATGCCTCTTCATGAAGCTGTTCAGTATCCTTTTTATAAATGCCGCTGACATAGAAATTATCTTCATTGTTTTTACGTGCTTTACCTACATCAGTTATTGCACTATATTCAACCTTTGCCATATATACCTCACAATCTGTTACCGTAAGATCAGGTAACTTATTAATCTCCCAAAATATATCTATAATTTATTCTATCATTTTTTTTACACAAATTCAAGCATTCAGAAGAAAAATCTTTACTTTTTTTAACAAATATGCTAAAATATTAAAAAAGAGGAGGTGTCCTTGAGTTGGCTGAAAAGAATAACATCAAAATTATCGCACAGAACAAAAAAGCAAGACATGAATATTTTATTCTTGAGACATATGAATGCGGAATAGAGCTTGCAGGTACGGAGGTTAAATCAATCCGTGATGGCAAGGTAAACATTTCCGACGCATACGCCAGTATAAACCACTTAGAGGTCTGGATTAAAGGGATGAATGTAAGTCCTTTTGAAAAAGGAAATATCTTTAACCGGGATCCGCTGCGGGAAAGAAAGCTTTTGCTGCATAAACACGAGATTCTGAAACTTTCTCAAAAACTGAAAGAACAAGGACTTTCTCTGGTTCCGCTCAAAGTATATCTTAAAAATTCACTTGTAAAGGTGGAGCTTGCTCTTGTAAAGGGTAAAAAGCTATATGATAAGCGTGATGATATTGCAAAACGCGATGCAAAACGAAATATGGACAGAGCGATAAAAAACAATGGAAGATATTGAAAAACACTATAGATAACACAATGAAGGGGTACTTAACCCCTTCATTTACGTACATGATTATTAAGCTTAAATCTGAGATTATTAAATTTCTGCTTACACGCCGATTTTATTTTTTTGAATGAATAATGTCACGCCATGCAAAGTCTCCATTCTCAAGACCGTGGATTAATATTTCGGCGGTAGCGATATTTGTCGCTATAGGGATATTGTGAATATCGCAGGACCGCAGTAAAATTGAAACATCCAGATCTTTTGAAGCGTCGTCCAAATGGTCTATAAAGAATATTACCAGATCTATTTCATCATATGCGACTCTTGATGCAATCTGAACATCGCCTCCGGCATATCCGGATAAAAACCGATAGATTTCCAGATTTGTATTCTCACAAATCACATTGGCAGTCGGTGCTGTGGCAAATAAAGAATGCTGCGAAAGAATCTGTTCATACGAAATACAAAGCTGAGTAATAAGTTCTTTCTTGTTGTCGTGAGCTATGAGTGCAATATTCATAATTCTCCTCCTCTCTTATCCTGAACTGAAAAACTCTGTTATAATATTGTATCATAAATAAATTTTTTATTCAAGAATTTTCTTATGCTTTAGATGTATAATTTTTGATATGTTTATTAGTCATTTTGCCATAATGTATTATCTTTAGTTCTTAGTTATCGGATTATTTTGACGAATTTAAATAATAAGTATTAAAAACACAAAAAAACTGTTGACAAACAGATATCTTTCTGCTATAATTATTTTTGTTGTTGACGAAACAACTGAATATGCGAGGGTGGCGGAATAGGCAGACGCGCACGTTTGAGGGGCGTGTGGGTGAAA
>JAFLUC010000055.1 GCA_022509005.1 Oscillospiraceae bacterium
AATTCGCGGAGCAAAGCTCCGCGAATTTTTTCATTTTTCTATTGACAAATACCCCTTAGGGGTATATAATATATGACAAGGAGGAGATACTATGGTATGTGATTGCTGCTGCGGCGGAGAAAAGAAAAAGAAGCGTTCGCAGGGAGAATATAAATCTCTAATAAACCGTTTAAATCGAATTGAAGGTCAGATACGCGGTATTAAAGGAATGATAGAGAAGGATGCCTATTGTACCGATATTGTTGTCCAGGTTGCGGCAGTAAATGCGGCGCTCAACTCATTCAATAAGGTTTTGCTCGCAGAGCACATCCGAACCTGTGTCGCACAGGATATACGTGATGGCAAGGATGAGGTAATTGATGATTTATTACAGACATTACAGAGGTTGATGAAATAAAGGAGAAAAAATGACACAGTATAATGTAACGGGAATGAGCTGTGCTGCATGTGTCAGCCGCGTGGAGAAGGCGGTTAACAAGGTGCCGGGGGTGGTTTCTTGCTCGGTAAGCCTTTTAACAAACTCAATGGGAGTTGAGGGCAGCGCAGCGGAAAGCGATATAATAAAAGCGGTAACGGATGCAGGTTACGGCGCGTCTGTCAAGGGCGCTAAAAAAGATGCTGAAGCAAATGTTGATGACGAATTAACTGACAGAGAAACCCCTGTACTGCGGCGCAGGCTCATAACATCGGTTGTATTCCTTGTGATACTGATGTATTTTTCTATGGGGCATATGATGTGGGGCTGGCCACTGCCGCATTTTTTTGACAATAACCATGTCGCAATGGGACTTATACAGCTTTTACTTACAATTGCTATTATGATAATTAACGGCAAATTCTTTATTAATGGATATAAAAGCTTATTTCACCGTTCTCCGAACATGGATACACTTGTCGCACTCGGCGCAAGCGCCGCGTTTGGCTATAGCACGTATGCGCTGTTTGCTATGACAAACGCGCAGGTAACGGGCGGAGCCGATATGGCAATGATGTGGATGGACGAATTTTATTTTGAATCGGCGGCAATGATCCTTACGCTCATTACGATCGGAAAAATGCTTGAAGCAATGTCGAAGGGTAAAACCACAAACGCGCTAAAGAGTCTAATGAGGCTTTCGCCGAAAACGGCAGTTATATTAAAAAACGGAGAAGAAACTGAAATTCCGGTGGAACAGGTGAAAAAGGGTGACATATTCGTTGTGCGTCCCGGCGGAAGCATACCGGTGGATGGTATCATAACAGAGGGAAGCTGCGCGGTAAATGAATCTGCACTAACGGGTGAGAGTATCCCGGTTGATAAGTCGGTAGGAGACGGTGTATCTGCTGCCACAATTAATCAATCCGGATTTATAAAATGCGAAGCTTCAAGAGTAGGCGAAGACACAACTCTATCTCAGATTATAAAAATGGTCAGCGACGCTGCGGCAACTAAGGCTCCGATCGCGAAGGCTGCCGATACAGTTTCGGGAATTTTTGTTCCTGTTGTAATAGCAATCGCTGTTATAACAATTATTGTATGGCTTGTTTTTGGGCGTACCTTTGGATTTGCGCTTGCGAGAGGAATTTCTGTGCTTGTAATAAGCTGTCCGTGCGCGTTAGGACTTGCAACTCCGGTTGCGATAATGGTCGGAAACGGCATGGGCGCAAGGAACGGAATTTTGTTTAAGAATGCAGCCGCGCTTGAAAATGCGGGAAGAGCGCAGATAGTCGCGCTTGATAAGACAGGAACAATCACAAAGGGAGAACCTGTTGTTACCGATGTTATTCCGGCCGAGGGTGTAGGAGAAGATAAACTTTTATCGCTTGCATATTCGCTTGAAGCAAAGAGCGAGCATCCGCTCGCCCGTGCTGTGATTGAATATGCAAAGACGAAACAGCTTAATAACGCAGAAGTGGAAAACTTCAAGATAGCAGCAGGAAACGGACTCTCAGGTGTAATCAATGGTGAAAAGACAGTAGGCGGCAGCTTGAAATTTATAGCGTCGCAGATAGCCATAACCGATGATATGCAGAAAAAGGCGCATAGTCTTGCCGAATCAGGAAAAACACCGATTTTGTTCAGTGCGGGCGGCAGTTTTGTCGGAATGATTGCAGTTGCGGATGTAATCAAGGAAGAAAGTCCAGAAGCAATCCGTCAGCTGAGAAATATGGGTATACATGTCGTAATGCTGACAGGCGATAACGAGCGAACCGCAAAGGCCATAGGCAATGAGGCGGGGGTAGATGAAGTAATAGCCGGCGTATTGCCTGACGGCAAGGAGCGGATCATACGCAGTCTTAAATCACGCGGAAAGACCATCATGGTGGGCGACGGTATTAATGATGCGCCGGCACTCACAAGCGCGGATACCGGTATAGCAATCGGCGCGGGAGTGGATGTTGCCATAGATGCGGCAGATGTCGTACTCATGAAAAGCAGGCTAAGTGATGTTCCGGCGGCAATCAGACTGAGCAGGGCAGCACTCAGAAATATCCATGAAAACCTGTTCTGGGCATTTATATACAATGTCATAGGTATTCCGCTTGCGGCAGGTGTATGGATCCCGTTGTTCGGATGGCAGCTCAACCCGATGTTCGGCGCTGCTGCGATGAGTCTTTCAAGCTTTTGTGTTGTATCAAACGCTTTAAGACTTAATCTGATAAAGGTTCACAATCCCAAAAGGGATAGGAAGATAAACAAAAAAATCAATAAAACGGTTAAGGAGGATAAAACCATGACAAAGACAATTAAAATTGAAGGTATGATGTGCGGACACTGTTCAGCCGCTGTAAAGAAGGCTCTTGAAGCTATCGATACGGTATCAGAAGCTGTTGTAAGCCACGAGACAGGAACAGCGGTTGTAACGCTCAGCGCGGATACTGACAATGCAATTCTTACTAAGGCTGTCGAAGATAAAGACTATACGGTTACAGGAATAGAATAAAACAAGCAGGAGCGGTATAATAATCATAAAGTGCCGCTCCTGTTTCATAAATTAATTATTTTAATTTTACGTTCTTTATTTATTGCATATCTTATTGTGGAAGCTGTTCCGCTTTTACCGTGAGTGTAGTATGCAATGCCATAATATGCATCGCGAACCATTTCATGGTTGCGAAGCTGCATACAGCCGGTCACATAATTGCCGTCAGTAATATATCGGTAGTCGTCCGCTTCATTAAGAATATGTTCCCATCTTTCAACATCTTTTTTATTCCATCTTGCAAATTGATTGCGGCATGGTAGATAGAGATGAAGCCTGATCCGGGGATAAATACGTTTTAAATCCAGGACGACGCTTTCGGCAAGCGTATCAAAGCCGAGCGCTCCGCCTGCGATAAAATCGGTAACACCGTAATTTTCAATTAAATCAATACAAAATCTTCGCACCTTCATGCGAATAATATCTGCTTGCGCATTTGGAATAATTCTGTGACCTGTAAAAAAACAGGTCTTTTTATAATCCTCCATAAAATCCCCCCACAGCTACTATTATATATAAATTGTAGCATGTTAATTTTAAAAATACAAGTGCGTTTATAGTACAGCAAATATATGTTTAAAAGTGCGTGGATATAAATATTTACAATATTAATTTTTTTAGAAAAAACTATACCAATTTTCAGAAATCTATGATATAATATATGTATATACGATTTTTAAAGAACGAGGGTGTTGTTTATGAATAAAATGCTTTACAGCAGTGAAATAGAGGACGAGCTGATGATTCAGTTTATAATCATGTATGCTCTTAATAATTCCGATGAGGAGGTAGCATATGCGGATTTGCTGAGTATAGTGCAGGAAAACTGTGAGATCAGCTTTACAGATTTGCAGCTTGGGTTAGATAATCTTATAAACACAGGTCATGTCAGCATCAGGAATATCAATGATATTCTTTCTGTATATGATATTACGGACAAGGGTAAATACGTTATAGATTTCTTTTACAGACAGATCCCGCTGATTATAAGAGAGCCTATAGATAAGTCGATAAAAGAGATGTATATCGAAAAGCGTAGGAGAGAGGCGGTAAAGGCTTCAATTGAACCTATGAACAAGAGAGAATATTATTCCTTGTGCGAGCTAAGGAATGATGACAAAATGCTTGTGATGTCCATTAAGCTGTATGCCGGAGAGAGAACAGAGGCGGAACGTGTTGCCGAATTTTTCAAAGCAAACCCGACAGAAATATATGATGCTGTTCTGAAAGCATTTAATGAAAAGGAGCTTACGGCAGATGAAAAGACTGTTTGAGAAACTTAATAATCATAAGGTGAAGATTATAATTGCTGCATGTCTTGCGGCGATTATCGTGGGAGAACTTGGCTATATCGTGACATCGCATATTACAAGCGTAGTTAAAGAAAAAGAGGCGATAGAAAAGTTTGTGCATAAAAACGGCGATTCCGCTGAGGAAGAAAACAAAGAGGAAGCCCCGGAAGAGCCTGTGCAAGATCCTGACGAGCAGGATATGGAAGTAAACGGAATTGTGGACAAGCGTCCAAGTGCATCGCAGGCCGGTGAGGGTCGGGATCTGCAAGGGGATCCGTCAATGGTGAATGGCTCAAAGATAATTGTTCTTGATCCGGGACATGGAAAGTCATCATCAAAAATGACAGATGATGAGAAAATAGCCTACGGATGGAAAAAGACAAGCAAGGGCTGGGGAGAGTGGCGCCATTATAAAATCGGATCAGGCAATGTGGATTGTGAAGGCTCGGGCTGTAACGAACGCGTTACACCTAACGGGGCATGCTGGTATCCTATCGGTAACGGAGACCGTGCTACAGAGCCGGATATAAACCTACAGAATGCGCTGGCGGCAAAGAAGTATCTTGAGCAGATGGGATATACCGTAAGGCTGACAAGGGAAACGAATGACGAGAATCCGTCTATCACAAGACGTCTCGAGTATTGTTACCCTAATCTTGATAAGACAAAGCAGCCGGATGCAACATTGTTTTTGTGCATACACTCAAACGCAAGCAATGGCAGCGCAAGAGGCTCGGCGTACATACAGCTGGACGGTATATATGATCAGAAATGGATCACGTCTGCGGCGAGCTATGTTAACGAGGGGAACAAGCTCGGAAAGCTCTGTAATGACGCTATTGTGGATGGTACGTCGTTATCAATGAGCGGTAACGGTGTTATTAGCTTTGAGCCGCAGCTTATAGCGTTCATGAAGTCACCGGTTACCTGCGGATATCTTGAAATCGGCTTCTTTGATAACACTGCGGATTTAAATATATTAAGAACAGAAAGTGACGCTATAGGTAAGGCTATTGCGATGGGTATAGATCAATACTGCAATGGGGTTTGATGGTATGACGAAAGGATTAAATAAGTCACAGCTTCAGATTATAGCGATTATAGCTATGGTTATGGATCATACGGCACTATTTTTGTTTCCACATATGCGGTTGTATTATACATTTCATATTTTCGGACGTATGACAATAGTTATAATGAGCTATTTTATTGCCGAAGGATACTATAAAACGCGGAATGTGAATAAATATATTATACGTATGGGAATATTTGCGGCAGCGGCGCAGATTCCATTTTATCTGTATGAAAAAACAGGAGAATTTGAAGGCGTACTTCATTTTTTCGCCGGCAATTTCTACAGCAGGAATGTTATTTTTACTCTGTTTATAGGTCTGTGTCTGCTTACTATCATCAAATCGGAGCTGCATTGGATTTTAAAAGTGCTTGCTGCGTTTGCTGTATGGGTGGTTACACGTCACAGCGATTGGGGTATATATTGCCTGTTGTGGGTTATAGGATTCGGGATTTTTCACGGACGCCGAGGTCTGCAGATGTGTTCGGCTGCGGCAATTGTATTGTTCAGAGTGTTTGTGAAACTAAAACCGCTTGTTATAATTCTATTCTCCGGCGGAGCTGTTACATATTATTCGATCACTATGGCGTTTGTACAGCTTGGCGGATTGCTTGCAATAATTCCGCTTATGCTGTATAACGGAGAGAGAGGAAATGCGCCGAGACTTGGCTTCTATATTTTTTATCCGGCGCATCTTTTGGTACTGGCTGTAATAATTAGATTTTTACAATAAAGGGGAGATTGAATTGAAAATAGGAAAATACTTTTTATCTGCTGCGGCAGCGGTTTTAACGGTATTTACCGCGTCGGCGGTATATGCCGTGGAACCATGTGATCTTAATTTTACGCAGAATCCGAATGGCAGATACATATACTGCAATAACCATGAGGCTATAAGAAGCTCTGATCTGGCGGACACAGGAAATGAAAACGCAAAATTTCTGATGAATAATAACGGTCTGACACCTGATAAATACGCACTGTTTGCCTCTTTTGGCAATCATACCAATGTAGGTGCGGATAATAAGCCGTCGGGCAATCGAGGCTTTGATATTGAGGTGGATGTATTGTTCAGAGCTGTTGAAGACACGGAAATAACTCTTACAAGTGTAGGCTTTGAGGTGCCGGAACAGAGAAATATTTTTCTTAACGGAGCACAGTATGCCGTAGAGGATGATTCCGGCTGCTTCACCTGCTGGGCGCAGTATCTTAAAATGCCAATACATCAGATAAATTCAGGTAATGTCTACAGTCCTGGTGACTTTGAAGAGATAACCTTTACGGTGAAGGCCGGCGAGGAGGTATGGCTTTCGCGATATATTCCGAATTATACAGTAGTACCATTCATGCGCTCAATGCATCTTATGACTGATTTTACAATTAACAGCGGCATATGTGATGTTAATGTTGCCGCACTTCGTTCGTTAGGAACAGTAGGTGACAGGAGTAGGTTTGACAAGGATGCGGCTTACGGGACATTTTATCGTGACAGACAGTATAAGGGAATATCAGACGGTTTAAACGAGGTTAAAGCAGAGCTTTCTTATACTATTGATGACTCCGTTTCAAACGGAACGAAGCTGCCTGTAACGGTTCATAATCGGTTTGTACCGGAGGGGAACACAATCACGGATTGGTACACGCATCTGAATCCCAGCGCTGACGAATGGTCATATGATATATGCGCGGAATCGGATATGCTTTCGTTCACTTACTATGATCCGAATAAAAAATATTTATATGGCTCTATGATAAGTGATGGTGTTAAGGATGATTATTACCATTTCGATACTCTTCACACAGATCAGACTGTGTATGAAAAAGCGTATGGAAACGCAGAAAAATATATTCCGAACAGGCTTCTCACAGAATCTGATGATACAACATACGCGTGCAATCTCGCAAATTATGGTGTTATATATAATTATAATGTCAGCATAACTAACAACGGAAATCGTAAACGGTATCTGATGTACAGACTTGCAACATCATCAAACAATATCGTATACGCAAAGGATAGTGAAGGCAATATTATAGACAACAGGATCCTATCTAAGGGCGCAAGCGATGTAAGACTTGCAACTGATATGACCTGTCTCCCGATTCCGGCGCAGTCAACAATAACATATACCATATGTGTTGTGCTGGGACCTAATTATTCGGGCGGGATGCAGAACAGCTTTGTAGTTTCAGACTATGCTTCACTTATTGAAACATATGAAACAGGCAGAGGCGGAATAGAGAAGGACAGATATTTTGACGGACGCGAATATTATAGCTGGACTGGCGGAACACTAAATCTTAGCAGTGACCGCGCAGAGTGGAAAGCAGTAGAGATTCCCGAATCAGTAATGAAGGATATTTCCGGCAGCCTTAGCGGTTATGAGCTTTTATGGACAGGTAACGGGTATATAATAAGACCGATGCTCTATGACGCGGGGCATTACAGTAATGTTCGCGGTATGTACAAGGATATGTATCTTTTTGACGAGAATTTCAATCTCATCAGGAAGCAGACCTTCGGCGATTATCCGCAGGCGGCAGCTGTGGCGAACGGCGTATATTATACAAAGCTCAGCGGAAGCGTATACCGCTCTACAACCGAATTCAAATGGTGGGATCTCACAAGCGGAGATTTACCGTGCTGGAACTACGGAAAATTCTCGGCTCTTACAGATAACGGCAAAATAAGCCTTTCAACTAACGGAATTGATTTTTACGAGGTTGATTTTAAGGGAATAAAGCCGGAATATATTGATTCCTATGGTGAGTATTATTACTATGCGGATGGCAGAGTGTTGTATCTGTCAAAGGATGGTTTATATTGGCGGTATGTGATGTTCAATAACAGGGTCAAGAGCTTTGAAATAACAGACGGTAAAGTTATAGCTAATAGCAGTGAAGAAAGAGCTGTTCCGGTGTTTAATGAAACCGTAGCAATCAAGCTTAACGGTAAGTTTATCTCAATGGAAACAGAGGCATTAAGCATAAACAATTCACCGTACATTCCGCTTCGCGCCGTTGGCGAGCTTCTGGGCTATACTGTAGGCTGGAATGACGGCGCTGTGACGCTTGAAAAGGACGGAGCAGTAACAAAGATCACTGATATTACAATGATCGGCGAGACGGCGTATGCGCCGTTAAAGATACTGCCGATGCAGCTTGGTATAGACACAACATATGATGGTATTGCCGCTGTGGCAGATATAACAAAATAATAAGTAAGATAACAAAATCAGGACTGACTATGTGCTCAGTCCTGATTTTTTGCATCATGTACACCCTTCATAACAATCTCTCGCGCTTTTTCTGTATCTTCTTTTGTGGGAATGGGTGTATCTCGCAGCTTGTATTCCATTCCGAGCATTTCATATTTTGTCTTGCCCATATCGTGATAGGGAAGAATATCGACAGCCTCTAATGTGTGGAGTGTACCTATAAATCTGCCGAGTTTGTACAGATATTCATCGTTTTGCGTAATACCCGGCACAAGCACATGGCGAATCCATATAGGTATGCCATTATCTGAAAGATATTTAGCGAATGCAATTACGTTATCCTGCTTCTGAGAGGTTAGCTTCATGTGCTCATCCGGATCAATATGCTTGATGTCAAGCATAACAAGATCGGTATATTTCATAAGTGTGTCAAATTCGGCGCGCTTTTTCTCTGTAAAGGTTATTCCCGATGTATCAAGGCAGGTATGAAAATCGTATTGCTCTTTAGCGAGCCGGAAAAGCTCGGTTAAGAATTCCGGCTGCATAAGAGGCTCGCCGCCGGTTGCGGTTATTCCGCCGCCGCGGAGAAACTCACGTACGCTATCGGCCTTATCAAGAATTTCTTTTGTATCCATTTGGCTGCCGCCTTTAATGTCCCATGAATCCGGGTTGTGGCAGTAAAGGCAGCGCATAGGGCAGCCTTGAAAGAACACAACAAACCGTATTCCCGGACCGTCCACGGTGCCAAAGGATTCAAGAGAATGTATTCTGCCCTTCATACGCTCTCGTGGAATGTGCGTGAAATAATATCATCCTGCTGCTCCTTTGTGAGCTTGGTGAAGTTCACTGCATAGCCGGAAACACGCACTGTAAGCTGCGGATAGTTTTCCGGGTGTGCTTGCGCATCAAGAAGCGTATCGCGGCTGAATACGTTTACATTGAGATGATGACCGCCCTTTTCTATATAGCCGTCAAGAAGATTTACTAAATTTTGCACTTGCTGTGTCATGCCGATTTCCTTTCTGATAATGAATCGAGGTCAAGAGCTCCGGTAAATATAACGTCGTCATTGCCGAGTGCGCCGGGAATGATTGAAAAGGTGTTTGAAATCCCGTCCTGCGCATCCTTGAACGGAAGCTTTGCCACAGATGCGAGTGACGCAGCAGCTCCGTTTGTATCTCTGCCATGCATAGGATTTGCTCCCGGAGCAAGCGGAACACCAGCCTTTCTGCCGTCAGGGGTACTGCCGGTCTTTGAGCCGTAAACAACATTTGATGTGATTGTAAGAATAGACATTGTGGGTATACTGCCGCGGTAGGTCTCATGCTTTCTTATCTTATTCATAAAATTAGTCACTATATCAGAGGCAAGAGTATCAACTCTATCGTCGTTGTTTCCGTATTTCGGGAATTCACCTTCAATTTTAAAATCAACCGCAATGCCATTTTCGTCGCGTATAGGCTTAACGCGCGCGTATTTTATCGCGCTGAGAGAATCTGCAACTACAGAGAGTCCTGCTATGCCTGTGGCAAAATAACGCTTGACGTTATGGTCATGCAGAGCCATCTGCGCGCTTTCATAGCAGTATTTATCGTGCATGAAGTGTATGATATTAAGTGTATTCACATACAGTCCGGCAAGCCACTCCATCATAGCGTCATATTTTTTCATAACATCCTCATAATCGAGGTATTCACCCTCGCATTTCTTGTATTCAGGACCTACCTGCGCTTTTATACGCTCATCCATACCGCCGTTTATAGCATAAAGCAGACATTTCGCGAGATTTGCACGTGCTCCGAAAAACTGCATTTCCTTGCCGAGAACCATCGAGGACACGCAGCAGGCAATAGCGTAGTCATCGCCGTGCATATCCCGCATTATATCATCGTTTTCATACTGTATTGCAGAGGTTTTGATCGACATCTTCGCACAGTATGCCTTAAACGCTTCCGGCAGCCGTGTTGACCAAAGCACTGTGAGATTAGGTTCCGGTGCGGGACCGAGGTTTGTAAGCGTGTGAAGATAGCGGAAGGATGTTTTTGTAACAAGTGTTCTTCCGTCATTGTTCATACCGCCTATGGATTCCGTTACCCATGTTGGATCACCTGAGAACAGCGCGTTATATTCGGGAGTACGGGCAAAGGTCACCATTCTCAGCTTCATGATCAGCTGATCAATAAGCTCCTGCGCTTCTGATTCAGTTATTGTGCCGTTTCTTAAATCGCGTTCGATATAGATATCAAGGAAAGTTGATGTTCTGCCAAAGCTCATTGCCGCGCCGTTCTGCTGCTTTACCGCGGCAAGATAGGCGAGATAGAGCCACTCCACTGCCTCAAACGCATTTTTTGCCGGAACGGTTATGTCAAAGCCGTACAGCTCGCCGAGCTTTGCCATTTGTCCGAGCGCATCAATCTGCTCCTGCAGCTCCTCGCGGAGCTGTACCTTTTCCGGCGTCATTTCACCGTCAAGCATGAGCTTTTGATTTTCTTTGTCTACTATTAGCTTGTTTACTCCATAGAGCGGAACGCGGCGGTAGTCGCCTACAATTCGTCCTCTGCCGTACGCGTCAGGCAGACCTGTTATAATAGCCGCCTTTCTTGCGAGCTTCATCTCGGGGGTGTATGCGTCAAAAACCCCTTGGTTATGAGTTTTGCGATAGAGCGTGAATATTTCTTTTACGCGTTTGCTTATACTATAATCGTACGCTTTGCAGGCAGCTTCAGCCATTCTTATACCGCCATAGGGCTGAAGCGCGCGTTTAAGCGGTTTATCGGTCTGAAGTCCTACAATTTTTTCAAGCTTTTTATCAATGTATCCTGAATCGTGAGAGAGTATACCGGAAATAATATCGGTATCCATATCAAGCACGCCGCCGGCTTCGCGTTCTTTTTCCTTTAGTTTTAAAATTTTACCCCACAGCTTCTTTGTAGTTTCGCTTGCCGGAGCAAGAAAATCCTCATTACCTGTATAGGGGGTATAGTTCAGCTTTATAAATTCTCGTACATCTATACGCTTATCGCTCCAGCCGCCGCGGCGGAAGCCGTTCCAACATTCGTCAAATGATTTATCCAATCCCGATCCCTTCTTTCTTAAATAAATATATTTTGATTATATTATTGCATAACAGAACAAGTATTATCCTGTAAAATTTTTGTGGAAATAAGGCATAAAAAATGCAAAAAAACACTTGAAATCTCGGAAAAGATGTGCTATACTATTAGATGGTGTGTGGGCAATTGCCCGAAATACTAATCTAAAGGAGGTAACGCTAATGAAACAGGGAATCCATCCGGATTATAAAGAGACAACTATTACATGTGCTTGCGGTAACGTGATTGCTACAGGTTCAACGCTTGAAAACATCACAGTTGAAATTTGCTCAGCATGTCATCCGTTCTTCACAGGTAAGCAGAAGCTTGTTGATACAGGCGGTAGAGTTGAAAAGTTCAATAAGCGTTTCAACAGAGCAAAGAAGAACTAATTCAGCTTTTTTGTTAATTATTAAATTTGAATTGCAGAGAGGAACCTATGCAGGGTTTTGCGAATCACCAACGCGTACTCGGCATCAGGCGATAGTTTAAAAATAATGGAGGTGACTTTGAAATGACAAAGGAACGTAAGCAGGAGATCATTAAGGAATTCGCTACACACGAGGGCGATACAGGTTCGCCGGAGGTACAGGTTGCGCTTCTCACAGAGAGAATTAACCACCTCAATAACGACCACCTTAATGTTCACAAGAAGGATCACCATTCAAGAAGAGGTCTTCTTATGATGGTTGGTCAGAGAAGAAGACTCATGGCTTACTTAAAGGAGCAGGATATCGAAAGATATCGTGCGCTCGTAGCAAAGCTCGGTCTCAGAAAGTAATTTAAGCTTATTAACGGGCAGACGGGTTAGTTCCCGTTTGCCTGTTTTTATGTAAATCGTCGGGATATGTAACTTAGCAGATAAATAGAGATATTGAAGGCTTTGATATCTGTATTTATGTGCTAAGCATGTCTCAGCGATCCAACAAAAAACAGAAAGGAAATTAAGAGATATGTTTGAAAACTTCAAAACATTCGAAACTACCTTTGCAGGCCGCAAGGTAGTTGTTGAGACAGGTAAGATGGCTCAGCTCACAAACGGTCACTGTGTCGTAAGATACGGTGATACTGTTGTTATGGCAAACGTAACAGCGTCAAGAACACCAAGAGAAGGTGTTGATTTCTTCCCGCTTTCAGTTGATTTCGAGGAGAAGATGTACTCAGTAGGTAAGATCCCGGGCGGATACAATAAGAGAGAGGGTAAGCCGACAGAGGCTGCAATTCTCACATCAAGAATGATTGACCGTCCTATAAGACCGCTTTTCCCGGCAGATTTAAGAAACGATGTTTCGGTTGTAACAACGGTTCTTTCAGATGATCAGGATAACGATCCGGGTATCTGCGCACTTTTAGGTACTTCAATTGCGCTTGCAATTTCAGATGTTCCGTGGAACGGACCGGTTGCGGCTGTATGGCTCGGTCTTGATGAGAACGGTAATTATCTTATAAACCCGACAGTTGCTGAGAGAGCAAACTCACAGATGCATGTAACTGTTGCAGG
This sequence comes from Oscillospiraceae bacterium, assembly GCA_022509005.1. Lineage (GTDB taxonomy): Bacteria > Bacillota > Clostridia > UBA1381 > UBA1381 > Ornithomonoglobus. The sequence goes on from JAFLUC010000055.1 coordinate 13,139, forward strand.
AACCGCAGAGAAGATCGTCATGATCGAGGCGGGTGCTAACGAGGTTACAGAGGACGTTATGCTTAACGGTCTTATTCACGCTCATGGCGTAATCAAGGAGATGTGCGCGTTCGTAAACGAAATCAGAGCAGCTATAGGCAAGCCGAAGATGGAATACGAGGCTCATGACATCAACCATGAGATTTATGATAAGATAAAGGAAAATGAATATGCTAATATCCAGAACGCTCTTGATACGGATGATAAGAATATCCGTGACGAGAGAATTGGCGTGATAACAGACAGAATAATCGAGAATATGTCAGAGGAATATCCTGACATTGCAGAGCAGCTTGAAGAAATTATGTACAAGATGCAGAAGGAAATCGTTCGCGCATGGCTCTATGAGGGCAGACGTGTTGACGGACGTGGTCTCGATGAAATAAGACCGCTCGCTGCAGAGGTTGATATTCTCCCGAGAACACACGGTTCTGGTATGTTCACACGTGGTCAGACTCAGGTTCTTACAATCGCTACTCTTGCGCCGCTTTCAGAGGCTCAGAAGCTTGACGGCTTAGGTCTTGAGGAAACAAAGAGATATATGCATCAGTACAACTTCCCGTCATACTCGGTAGGCGAGACAAGACCTTCAAGAGGTCCCGGCAGACGTGAAATAGGTCACGGTGCATTGGCTGAAAAGTCACTCGTTCCGGTTCTTCCGTCAGAGGACGAGTTCCCGTATGCAATCCGCTGCGTATCAGAGGTTCTTTCATCAAACGGTTCAACTTCACAGGGTTCGGTTTGTGGTTCAACTCTTGCGCTCATGGCGGCAGGTGTTCCGATCAAGGCTCCGGTTGCGGGTATTTCATGCGGTCTTATCACAACAGATGAAGGTTTCACAACTATGGTTGATATCCAGGGTCTTGAGGACTTCTACGGCGAGATGGACTTTAAGGTAGCAGGTACAAAGAAGGGTATCACATCAATTCAGGTTGATATAAAGAATGATGGTCTTCCTTATGAGGTAATCAAGGAAGCGCTCACAAAGACAAGAGACGCGCGTTATCACATCATAGACGATGTGCTTCTTGCAGCAATACCGGAGGTTAAGCCTGAGCTTTCAGAGTACGCTCCGAAGGTAATGACAATGAAGATTCACCCGGACAAGATTCGTGAAGTAATCGGTCAGGGCGGTAAGGTTATCCAGGGTATCGTTGCAGATACAGGCGCAAAGGTAGATATCGAGGATGACGGTACAATCCACATTTTCGCTGAAACACAGTCGGCAGGTGATGCTGCAAAGAAGATGATTGAAGCTATTGTTGAGGAGCCGGAGCTGGGCAGAATTTATAAGGGTGTTGTAAAGACAATTACAGCATTCGGCGCTTTTGTTGAAATTCTTCCGGGCAAGGATGGTCTGTGCCACATTTCAAGACTCGATAACAAGAGAGTTGAAAAGGTTGAGGACGTATGCAAGGAAGGCGATACTATGATTGTTAAGGTTATGGATATCGACCAGAAGACAGGAAAGATTTCTCTTTCAAGACGTGACGCAATGCTCGAAATTGAGGACTGCTCAAACAATCAGTAATATTTAAAGAGGTAACATGCGTGGCATCGAACCACGCATGTTACCTACAGATTTGCTTCGCAAATGCCATAAATAATTAACCCCTCGGACAATGTGCGAACCGAGGGGTTAATTATTTATGTTGTAGTTTAATTCATAGGGTTATGTTTTCCCATTTGAACTGTTTTTTCGTAATCATCAAATGAATAGTTATTGTTCGATTGTGGAGAAGTATATCCCTGCTGGGGTGTGGCATATCCTTGCTGCGGTGAGGAATAATTTTGCTGCTGCGAAGTATATCCGGTCTGCTGTTGATAGTAATTTTGCTGTTGGCTTACGTTGGGAACAGAATAATATGACAACGACTGTTCTAGCCCTCTAACTACCTTTTTGAGCATGTTTTTGGGGATTATACCCAAATAAAAACCCTTGAAGCAATCGCTTTCACCAAACCAGATAAACATATTGATCCATGCTTCAATCCTTATGATATTTCCTGAAACAGATAATTTTATGACTTGCGGCGCCAAAAGGAGTCCGATCCCCTTCTGGAAAACCATTTCATTACCTTTCTGCTTGTATACAAAGCCCTGTGATGTAAGCCATTGATAAGCTTGGTTAAATATTTCGTTAACATCACCTTTAACCTGAAAATCTCTGCAATATCTTGACATTTTGTTACACCTCGCAAAATTAGTTACTTTTCTATGTACATTATACAATAAAACAGACATATTTGCAAGCAGTTTATAAAAATTCATCCAAAAATTTTTTTAATTGTAAATATCCTATTAAATTTTAAAAAAAGTCTTTTAAATTCTGAAAATGTATGGTATAATAAACCGTATTGGCAGGAGGTATAACGATAGATGGAAATGTGTGTAAAATGCGGACAGCGTCCGGCAGTCATGTATATTACGAAGGTGGAGGGCAGCAAATCCACAATGGAGGGATATTGCCTTTCATGTGCAAAAGAGCTGGGACTCGCACCGGTTGATCAGATGCTTAATCGGTTTGGCATCGGAGACGATGAAATAGAAAATATAAACGAACAGATGAATGAATTCATAGAAAGTATGGGCGGTCCCGAAGCACTGCAGGAGGCAGAGCAGAATATGCTTGCGGCAATGCAGGATGAGGAACAGGGCGATATGGAAGGCGGTGCCATGACTGCGCCTCTTTCGGAATTTATGAATAATATGCTTGGTGGACTGGGAATACCGTTTGGGGAGAAGTCGGCAGAGGAGGAGCCAATGTCGGGCAGCAGCACTAAGGCTGATAAGAAAAAGCGAGGAAAAAAGAACGGAAAAAAGAGCGTTCTTGACACATATGGTACCGATCTTACAGCGCGCGCCGCTTTGGGCGAGGTGGACAGAGTGGTCGGCAGAAATCCCGAGGTTGACCGCGTTATTCAGATTCTCAACAGGCGTCAGAAGAATAATCCTATTCTCTTAGGTGAACCGGGAGTCGGTAAGACTGCCGTTGCAGAGGGTTTGGCAATGAGGATATTTGAAAAGAATGTTCCTCCTAAGCTGTTTGATGCGCGTCTTTATCTTATTGATTTTGCTGCAATCGTTGCCGGAACTCAGTTCAGAGGTCAGTTTGAGGCAAGGCTGAAATCGCTCTTAAATGAGGCGGCCGAACGTAAAAATGTGATTCTTGTAATAGATGAAATTCATAATATAGTGGCTGCAGGTGACGCCGAGGGCGCGATGAGTGCTGCAAACATCTTAAAGCCTGCGCTTGCAAGAGGTGAGATCCAGGTTATCGGTGCAACAACGCTTACAGAATATCGTAAGCACATTGAAAAGGATTCAGCTCTTGAACGTCGTTTCCAGCCGGTATT
>JAFLUC010000056.1 GCA_022509005.1 Oscillospiraceae bacterium
GACGCTCCATCGCGTCCTGAATTTCCTTCGGCGGCATGATGTTTTTAAGCTCAACGCGGTTGATCTTAATTCCCCACGGGTCGGTTGCCTCGTCGAGAATAGCGCGCATTTTCGTATTTACCGTATCACGCGAGGTAAGAGTCTCGTCAAGCTCCAGATCGCCTATGATGTTACGGAGCGTTGTAGCGGTGAGGTTTTCAATCGCCATCATCGGACGCTCAACGCCGTAGGTGTAGAGCTTCGGGTCTGTGATCTGGTAATACACAACCGTGTCGATCTGCATGGTTACGTTATCCTTCGTGATAACCGGCTGCGGCGGGAAGTCAACCACGTGCTCCTTTAAGCTTACCCTTTTTGCGATTCTGTCCACAAACGGCACCTTTATATGAAGTCCTACGCCCCATGTCTGGTGATAGCCTCCGAACCGCTCTACAATGTATGAATGTGCCTGAGGCACAACTTTGATGTTCGCTACTACTACAATAAGCAGCAGCAGAATGATAATTGCTAAATACAACATAATTATTTCTCCTTTCGTGCAATCAGCTTTACGCCTTCAATTCTTTCAACAATCGCCGTTTCGCCCGCAGAAATCGCGGAATTATCCGCGCTGCGTACTGTCCATTCCATTCCGCGGAGCTTGCCCTTGCCCGCGCCGACCATGTTATCCACATCCTCGGTTATCAGAACGTCCATGCCTATAAGGCTGTCGACGTTTGTTTTCTCAGTTTTACTTTTCAGATATTTCTTAGACACCGGACGCAGGAAAAGCAGTGTCGCGATCGATAGTATCAGAAATATCGTTATCTGCATCCGAACCGTTGCCCCGGCGACTGACAAAACCAGCGCACCCAGAGCTCCGATAGCGAACCATATCGTTATGAACTGATATGTAATAGCCTCGGCTATGACAAACGCGATAAAAGCAACTATCCATACCGCGCTCAGGTAGCTTATGATACCGCCTATCGGCTCGGTTCCCGCAGGTGACGCCGCAAACACCGTTGTCACGCCTGTTACGGCCACGCATGCCGCGATCGCCGCAAGACACCGGCCTTTATTGATTTTATGCTTATTCTTCTCATTATCCGCTATAGCGTCAGCAATTCTCGCTTTCATACCCTCATCGGCTTTGATTCGTGAGAATACGCGGTCTATTTCATCTTTGCGCATAGAAAACACCTCCCTCTGTTAATATATCCCGAAGCTGTTGTCTGCCGCGTGACAGCCTCGATAAAACGGTTGAAACATTCATATGTAGCATGCTTGCAATTTCCGCCGCTTTATAGCCCTGATAGTAGTGCATATATATGATTACCCGATATTTCGGCGGCAGCGACAGAACGTCCTCCATTATGGATACCTCCTCGGACGTTGCCATGTATGAAAGAACCTCGTCGTTCGGGATAACATTCCGCATCCATGCAGATTTGTACATATTTTTACATATATTTACCGCCGTTTTCATCAGCCACGCTTTTTCGTGCTCTTTGTTCCTGAATACCGGCTTCCGCTCCATGAGCCGTATAAACGCATCCGTTACTGCTTCCTCCGCATTCTCGCGCTTTTTAAGATAAACTAAGCATAACCGGTATAAATCATCCGCATATTCATTGTACACGGCCTCAAAATATTCCGATTCTGTATTTGTCAACTGTATCAACTCCTTCGGTCTCGTATCTGCAAATACATATATAATACAATTCAGAAGCTCAAATTATTGCACGGAAAGAAAAAATTATTTAAAATCATATCCTGATTGGCACGATTATGATTTAATTATACAAAAATCAGCCGCGGATTGCAATAGTAAGCTGAAGAAAAAAATTAAAAATATTTTCTAAAAACTATGGAAATTTTGTTTCATAACTGATATAATTAAAATGGGTTATTATATAACCAATAAATCGGAGGGTTATTTAAATGAAGGTATTGGTTGTAGATGATGAAAAGCTTTTAGTAAAGGGAATAAAATTCAATTTAGAGCAGGAGGGCTATCAGGTCGTTACCGCGTATGACGGCGAGGAAGCCGTACAGCTCGCGCATGATAACAGCATAGATATCATACTGCTTGATCTTATGCTGCCGAAGATCGACGGGTTTACGGCGTGCAGGAATATACGCAGTTTTTCAAATGTGCCGATAATAATGCTCACGGCAAAAAGCGAGGATGTGGATAAGATCCTCGGTCTTGAATACGGCGCCGATGATTATATAACAAAGCCGTTTAATATCCGCGAGGTAACAGCGCGTATAAAGGCGGTTTTAAGACGAATCAATCCCGCTCCGAAGGGTGATAATGATAAGGTTATGGTATCGGGCGATATAACGATTGACTATAACTTCAGACGCGCAAGGGTAGGCGATAGGAATGTGGAGCTTACAAGCAAGGAATTTGACCTTCTTGAGCTGTTTCTTAAAAATCCGGACAAGGTTTACACAAGAGAACAGCTCCTTGATATTCTCTGGGGCATAGGCTATCCGAGCGAGGAGCGGACTATAGATGTTCATATGCGGAGACTTCGCGAAAAAATAGAGGATAATCCGGCGGAGCCGAAGTATCTGAAAACCAAATGGGGTGTTGGATATTATTACAAGGAAGCATGAGAAGAGGCGCGGATTTATAAAAAGTATCCGTGACAGTCTTCCGCTCTCGTGGGCAAAGCGCGCGCTTTACGGTCCGGTTTACAGATGGACGCATAATATACGTTTCACAATGGTTGCGACATATATTGCCGTTACGCTGATAACGCTTGTTCTCATGTGCGTATATGTCATAGGCGTACTGTCGGAAAATCTGTATTCGGAAAAGACGACTATTTTGTATTCAAAGGCGAATATAATCTCGCAGACCGCGGCGGAGGACTGGATCTCAGGTGATGACGATCTTATGAACCTCAGGATCGGCGCGATAATAGATCATCAGCTTGCGGGTACGAATGTGCGCGGAGTTGTAACAAACGTGTCATACACTGTTTTATATGACAATAACAATGAAGCGAACATGAATAAGAAGGTGTTCATGAGAAACGTGCTAAAGCGCGCCTTAGACGGCGAGCAGGCGGATTCTTCAATTGACGCCGACAGCGGAAAAACAATTTCCGTATCCGTACCGATAGAAAAGGATGGTGAAATAGTAGGCGGAGTATATCTTTCCGAGAACGTTTCATCAATAAGCGATACGATAGGAACCATACGAAAAAGCCTTATCGTGTTCAGTGTTCTTATAATATTTATTATAGGCCTTATGAGCATAGCTGCGAGCTTTATCGTAACTCAGCCGATAACCGAATTCATATCGGTTGCAAAATCAATTTCAAAGGGTGATTTCAGCAAGCGCGCGAAGGTAAAGGGTATGCGTGAGATCGCGCAGATGGGCGAAGCGCTCAACTTCATGTGTGATGAGCTTAACGCGCTGGACGCTAAGCGAAAGAATTTCGTGTCGGACGTTTCGCATGAGCTGAAAACACCGATGGCGGGAATTAAGCTTTTATGTGACAGTCTTGTAGAAGCTGATCACCCCGATATTGCGACAATACGGGAGTTTCTTGGTGATATGTCGGAGGAGATAGACCGTCTTACAAGGCTTATTAACAGACTGCTCACATTGAGCCGTCTTGACGCGGGTGCTGAGCTGTCCGTAAGCGAGGTGGATATATCAGCGCTTTTAGAGGGTGTTGTAAGGAGTCTCGACAATATAGCAAACGAGAAGAATATTTCATTGTCGTCGGAGCGGAACGAGAGTGAGACCGGACTTGTTGCCGTGGATTATGACAAGATATACGAATGCGTATATAACCTTGTGGAAAACGGCATTAAATATACGCCTGAGGGCGGCAGCGTAATTGCACGCACGAAATACATAAATAACGAATGCATAATTGAAGTAGAGGATAACGGACCCGGTATACCTGACAATGAGAAAACAAAGATATTTGACCGTTTTTACCGTCTTGACGATTCAAGGGCAAGGGATACGGGCGGAACCGGTCTCGGGCTTGCAATAACAAAGGAGGCGGTTCTTCTGCATAACGGCACGATAAGAGTGGAAGACGCGCCCGGCGGCGGCAGTATTTTCATAATCACACTGCCCGTGTAAAGTGTGAAAGGGGTTGAATACATGAATAAGAAAAAGCTGTTAAAAACAGCAATACCCGCCGCGCTCATTTTGCTTGTGATCATCATTGTTCTGGCATACATTAATTATGACAGAACGACGCCGAAGGCGGAGGTGGATCTGTATTTTCTTAATTCCGACGGTACGGGAATCGTAGCCGAGCAGCGCGCCGTAAGATACCATGATGATCGTGAAAAGGTGAAGAACACGCTTGAGCGGCTTAAAAAAGGTCCTTCAAACCCGAAAAAAGGCTCGGTAATAGCGAAGGGTACAGAAATAAACAGTATCACTTTTGAGGAGCCTGACCGTGTTATAGTTGATTTTTCGAATTCATTCCTCACCGGCGATCCCGCTAAGGATGTGCTGAATACATATGCGGTAGTAAAAACACTGTGCTCAACAGGCTGTGTAACGGCGGTTGAGGTTACCGTGAACGGGAATCTTATACAGGACCGTGACGGTAACAGCTTTGAATTTATTTCCGCGTCGGATATAAATCTGGAAACAGAGGAATATTCAAGCGAAATGAAGGATGTGGTATTATATTTTGCAGATAAATCAGGCAAGCAGCTTGTCCGGGAGGAGCGGAATATAAAAATAACAGACCTCCGACCTGTGGAGGAATATATTATAAATGAGCTTATCAAGGGAACGAATACCGGTTCGCTGCAGTCGCTGCTTTCAAAGAAAACAACGCTTATATCGGTTGATATTGAGAATAATATATGTTATCTGAACTTTAAATCGGATTTCATAAAAAACAATTCCGGCTCGGCGGAGCATGAACGGCTCGTTATATATTCCATAGTGAATTCGCTTACGGAAATGTCTAATATAGCTCGTGTACAGTTCTATATGGATGGTAAAAGAGTGGACAAATTCGGGTCGGTAGACATAAAGAACTTTATATCGAGAGATACAGATATAATAAAAAATTAAAGGGGGAACTAATGATATGACTAAGATAAACTTTACAATTAATTCAAGAGTATACACGGTTGTGGCTGATGAAAACGAGGAGTATATCAGACGTCTTTGCGAATACGTCAACGAGAAGGTCAATATCGTACTGCGCGAGGGCAATCATGTTATGGGTGAAAAGCCTATCGTGCTCGCCGCTCTCAATATCTGTGATGAATATTTCAAGCTTCTTGACGCGGGAGCGTCCGCTGAGAAGATCACTGATATTATCGCTGAAAACAAGCAGCTCAAGGAGGAGCTTCAGGACGTGGCATCGGCAGGAGCTGTGGTGAGCAAACGCTCATCGGAGCTTCAGGAGGAGCTTGAAATAACAAAGCGGGTCCTTGATGAAACAGAGGAGCAGGTCAAATTCCTGGAGGGACAGATAAAGCTTAAAGAAGCGCAGCTCAAAAAGCAGCGCAGCGAATTTGCTCTGCGTGAGAAGGAATTATTGGATATATTAGAGTCTAAGTAATGGGTTATATTGAGTTATTAGCCCCGGCAGGCGGAATGAAGGAGCTTAAAGCTGCGGTTCAGTCCGGTGCGGACGCTGTTTATCTCGGCGCTTCAAGCTTTTCAGCGAGAGCCGGAGCCGGGAACTTTGATTATGACGCGCTCTGTGAAGCAGTGCGTTATTGTCATGTTTACGGTGTAAAGGTGCACTGTGCGTTAAATACGCTCATAAAGGAAAGCGAGCTTGAAGAAGCCGTTGAAGCAGCAAAAAAAGTTTACCGCTGCGGCGTTGACGCGCTTATAATACAGGATATAGGTCTTGCGGCGCATCTCAGAAGGCTGCTGCCGGAGATTGAGCTTCACGCAAGCACCCAGATGACCGTGACATCGCTTGAAGGCGTGCGCTATCTTGAAGAACACGGGTTCAGCCGGGTGGTTCTCGCCCGCGAGCTTTCCATGCGTGAGATAGAGGAAATAGTAAAGGGCGCAAAGGCCGAGATTGAGGTTTTTGTTCATGGCGCGATATGTATGTGTTATTCCGGTCAGTGCCTTATGTCGAGTATTCTCGGCGGAAGGAGCGGAAACCGCGGCAGATGCGCGCAGCCGTGCCGGTTGAGGTATGACCTTATGGAAAACAGCAGCGGGGCGGGGAGCGCGTACGCTTTAAGCCCTAAGGATATGGCTCTTATAAAGCATCTGAATGAACTCAGGCGTATAGGCGTAGCTTCGCTCAAAATTGAGGGGCGGCTAAAAAGCGCGGAGTATGTAAGCGCCGTAACGGGGATATACAGAAAGTATCTCGACAGCCTTGATATGGTGACAGATGAGGATATGACCGAGCTTAAAAACGCGTTTTCGCGATCAGGGTTCACAGACGGATACTTCACCAGAAAAACAGGCCGCATCATGATGGCGCATGACAATCCTGCAAACAACTCGGGAAGCGTATACACCGCCGCGGCAAAGGAGCGCGCGTCGGGAAAAATAGTAAGACGCATTCCCGTTCATATATTCGCGTCGCTTGCAAAAGGTGATGTACTGCGGGTTACGGCATATGACAATGACGGCAGATGCGTGTCCGTCACAGGGAATGTAAAAGCGGAAAACGCGATAAATAAGCCCCTTACTGCTGAGCGGTTATGCGAACAGCTATCTAAGCTTGGCTCAACCCCTTTCACGGCGGAGGATATAAGCGCGGAAGTTGATGAAGGAATAACGATTCCTGTTAAGGATATAAACGAGGTTCGCCGCCTTTTTTCCGCGGAGCTTGAAGAAGCGAGAACAGGAAAGAAACAGGGAATTGAAAATGATATTGAGCTTCAATATGGAACGCCCGCAGATCCGGGAGAGCCGTATCTCACAGCCGAGGTTGTAAATACAGAGCAAGGCCGCGCTGTGCTTGAAGCCGGCGGAGTGAAACGCATATACGCGCCGGAGCGTGTTGCGGCAGAGCTTTTGAGGTATGCCGCAGATACTGAAATAGTGACAAAAACAGCCGATATATTTCGTGAGGAAGAGCCGAAAACAGATCATGTTTCTGTATCCTCGCCCGCCGCAATGCGTTATTATAAGGAACGCGCGGCATACGGCGATTTCAGGCTGAATATATATAATTCTCTCACGATCAGGGAATTTAACTCGTTAAAGTGCGTAACGCTCTCCCCGGAGCTTAATATGCGGGAGATCGAAGATATTACAGCACATTCGGGCGGAACTGAGACTGAGATCATAGCGTATGGGCATATTCCGCTGATGCTTATGCGCAATTGTCCGGTAAGAGCAATGGGAAAATGCCAGAAGGGTAAACGGATATATTCGTTAAAGGACAGGAAAAATATAATGTTTCCTATTATGTGTTCTGATTGCGAAAGCGGAGACTGCAAGGCAGTATTGCTCAATTCAAAGCCGATTTTTACGGCGGATATTATAGACAGCTTAAGAAAATTAAAAATAAACTGCCTGAGATTGAATTTTACGGTTGAAAATTCCGTACAATGTGGTAAAATAGTAAATGTATATAAAGACGCGCTTAACGGCAAGAAGATCGAAGCCCCGGCTGAAAACTTATTCACACGAGGGCATTTAAGGCGCGGTGTGATATAGAGGGAGATTATTATGTCGGAAATTATTCTTGCTTCGGCATCGCCCCGGCGAAAAGAATTGTTATCGAATATGGGGCTTGATTTTACAGTAATCGTATCGGATGCTGATGAATCGAAGGCGGATAAGACCGTTCCGCCGCATATATACGTACAGGAGCTGGCGTTTTTAAAGGCAGCCGCTTCAGGCAAGAAGGTGCTCAAAAATCGTGACGCGGTTATTATTTCTGCCGATACGATTGTAGTACTAAACGATAAAATCCTCGGCAAGCCGAAGGATAAAAAGGACGCGTTTGATATGCTCAGATCGCTTTCGGGCAAGACGCATAATGTTTATACGGGCTTCTGTGTCATGCGCCTGAGGGACGGAAAGACAGTGTGCCGTCATGCACTTACGGGAGTACGGTTCAAATCTGTTGATGATGAGAAAATAAAACGCTATATAGATTCCGGCGAGCCTATGGATAAAGCCGGAGCATACGGAATACAGGGTTTGGGCGCGATGCTTATAGACAGCATAATAGGTGATTATTTTAATGTTGTCGGACTCCCCGTGAGCGCGCTTTCAGACGTGCTTGAAGAGGAATTTGATTTTGAATTGATGTAAAGAACAGGAATAGGAGGAAAAGGTATATGGGATTGCTGTCAAAGGATGTTGCCATTGATCTCGGAACGGCGAACACTATAGTATATGTTAAAGGTAAAGGAATTGTAATACGCGAGCCGTCGGTTGTGGCGATAGACAGGTATACGGGACGAATTGTAGCAGTAGGAAATGAAGCGGATGATATGATAGGCAGAACGCCGGAGAACATAATCGCTGTGCGTCCGATGAAGGACGGCGTTATCGCCGATTTTGATATTACGCAGTCGATGATAAAGAACTTCATCCATAAGGCGAACGTAGCGAGCGTGCTGAAGCCGCGCGTGGTTGTATGCATTCCGTCGGGAATAACGGAGGTTGAGCGCCGCGCGGTTGAGGATGCTATCATCCAGGCGGGTGCGAAGGACGTGGCGCTTGTTGAGGAGCCTATGGCGGCGGCTATGGGCGCCGGGCTGCCGGTGAACAAGGCAACGGGCAGCATGGTTGTTGATATAGGCGGCGGAACAACAGAGGTTGCGGTTATATCAATGGGCGGCATAGTATCATCACAGTCAATAAGAATCGCCGGCGACGCGCTTGACAGTGCGATCGTGAACTATATCAAGAAAAATATCGGCATAAATATAGGCGACAAAATGGCGGAGCAGATAAAAATGGAGATAGGCTCGGCATACGAGGATAATGAAGAGGGCGTTTTCGATGTGCGCGGCCGCGATATGTCAACAGGACTGCCAAAAACCGTTCAGGTAAAGGAATCGCAGATACGCGAGGCGATGAAGGAAAATATCGAAGAGATGATCGAATCCATAAAAATGACGCTGGAGCATACGCCGCCGGAGCTTGCCGCGGACGTCATGGAAAGAGGTATAACTCTTACAGGCGGCGGAGCGCTTATAAAGGGACTGGACAAGCTCGTTTCCGAGGTTACAAAGATCCCCACCTATGTGGCTGAGTATCCGCTAGACTGCGTTGCGCTCGGCACGGGCAAGGCGCTTGATGATATAAAGAATTTACTTGCCAAGACTAAGATACGATAAAATAGTTAAGGAGCTATAATGAAAATTTTTTCTAAAAAGTGGGGTATGGCGCTCGTCACTGTTGCGGGTGTTGCGGCGGCAGGATTTGTTCTTGAGCACTTTATGGGCTTTAACCCTGTGACTACTGCGGTTAATACTGTTGCCTCTCCGATAAAAAACGGTTTTTCATATATTGCGCATTCGCTTGAAAACGGACGTGACTTTATATGGGAAATGCGCGCGTATAAGGCTGACAATGAAAAGCTGGAGGCCGAGAATATAGAGCTGAAACGGCAAAGCCGTGATATTGCCGCATATCGCGAGGAAAACAAACGGCTTGAGGCGCTGTTGGATCTGCAAAATTCCATGAGCGACAATACAACCGTAGCGGCGAGAATAATTGCGTATTCAAATGAGAGCTGGTTTGAGGCGGTGGAAATAAACAAAGGCACGCTTCACGGTATAGCCAAGGGGAATGTTGTAATAACCCCGGACGGCGTTGTCGGAAGGGTGACGGATGTCGGACCGGATTATGCAATGGTAACAACTATTCTTGACAGCTCATCGGCTGTGGGAATAAAGGTATCAAGAACAGGCGGCAGCGGCATTATAGAAGGTGATGCCGAGCTTGCAAAGGACACACAGTGCAAGCTCTCGTTTGTGGACAGAAACACGCCCATAATAGTGGGAGATGTGGTTGAAACATCGGGAACAGGCGGAATTTATCCTGCCGGACTTGTGGTTGGCAGTGTTATGAGCATTTCAGCCGACAGCACCGGCTCGCTGAACTATGCTGTAATAGACCCGGCGGTTGAGATAGATAAATTAAGCGAAGTTTTGGTTATAACAGGATAAACGGTTATGAGAACAGTAAAAATCATTGCATGGATACTTGCGATCTATATAATTCAGACAGTATTCGCAGGCTTGATCGGAATACGCGGGATAGTGCCTGACCTGCTGTTGGGTTTTTCGGTAATATATTCATTTCATGAGCAGCGATATAACTCCTGCACATATATAATGCTTGCGTGCGGAATGCTCGCGGGCTCATGTGTGGGTCGTTCCTTCCCGGCGGATGTGCTTGTTATCGGAGCGGCAAGCGTTGCGGCGCATGAGCTGAGCGGAAGGATAAGGTTTGTGCCTAAATTTGTAAGAACAGAGCTTATGGTTGCTGCCGCGGCCGTGGTCTTATCCGCTGCGGAGTATTTTATTTCATACAAGGCGCTCGGAGCGAATGCGGCTATAAGAAATATCCTTCCTTATGCCACGTATACGCTTATATGCTCATTTATAATGTATCCGCTAATTGTCAAAACATTATTCAAAAAGGAAGAAAAACAACTTCTTGTAGTATAAGGAAAGGAATTGAGATCAAATGCGTGAGAGCAAATACCGCTTTATGATTCTGCAGATACTTATGGTTGTCATGCTTGCGGCGATCGCAGTGCGCCTTTTTAACATGCAGATTATCGACGGTGAAAAATATCTTGCCAACGCATCGTCAAGGCTTACAACGAATGTTGTCAATAAAGCTCCGCGCGGAGATATACTTGATAGGTACGGCAATGTTCTTGTCACAAATAAAACGGGATATTCTGTACTGATGCAGAAGGAAACATCGGATAATGATGAGTTAAACAAAACAATACGCAGTGTGGTGCAGATTCTTAACGAAACAGAGAATTCGTCATATGATACGCTGCCCATAACAATGGATTACCCGTACAGGTTCGTTTTTGAGGACAGGAATAATGACAATGATACTGCCGATGAAAAGCAGGCGTGGTTTGAAAGCAATAAATATAACGGAAAATATATAAACAGCAATATGACCGCGGAGCAGGTAGTAGATATCTATGCGCAGATATACGGAATCCGCGGCGAGCTGGCGAGCAAGGAAACGCGGGGGATGGTCGGAATCAGATATGATGCTGAAATTCAGAACTTTTCCTCGGCAAACCCCGTAACGGTCGCGCAGAATATAAATGTAGAGGCTGTCACGAGAATCAAGGAGCTTCAGGAGCAGCTTCCGGGAATATCGATAATAGAGGACTATGTAAGAACGTATAACTATCCCGGTCTTGCAACTCAGCTTCTCGGCAGAACGGGCAGGATCTCGGCCGAGGAATATGAAAAGTACTCGTCAAGCGGGTACGGGATGAATGACAGCATAGGTAAGCAGGGAATTGAAAAATGGGCTGAAAGCTACCTCAGGGGCACAAACGGTAAAACAGGAAGAACTGCTGTTGTTGACGGCAGGGAGGTGGAGATCACGGCAAATGTTGACCCTGTGCCGGGCAATTATGTGATGCTTACACTTGATACTGAAATTCAGTCTGTAGCAGAGGAATCGCTGGAGAACACGATTAAATCCATAGGCGGCGACTGTAATGCCGGCGCTGCGGTAGTAATAGATGTAAATTCGGGTAATACTCTTGCGATGGCATCATATCCGACATATGATATGAGCCGCTTTAACGAGGACTATGAAAAGCTTATAAACGATGCGGGAAACCCGATGATAAACCGCGCAGTTAGCGGTCTTTACAGCCCCGGTTCTACGTTTAAGCCGCTTACGGCTATTGCGGGAATACAGACCGGAAACCTGAAGCTCAATGAGCACATCTCTTGCGAGGGTGTATACACAGTCTATCAGGACTATCAGCCTACCTGCTGGATCTGGTCAGAGGCAAGGGCAACGCACGGTTCGCAGGATATGACGCTTGCCATAGAGAATTCGTGCAACTATTTCTTCTATGAGCTCGGCAGGCGTTTAGGTATTGATACACTTGATGAATACGCTAAGAAGTTCGGGCTCGGAGAATATACCGGAGTGGAGCTTACTGAGGAAACCGAGGGGCATATGGCAAGCCCGGAATATAAGAGCAAGGTTGTTATGAACGTAATAGACAGCGAATGGTTCGGCGGCGATACGCTTCAGACGGCGATCGGACAGTCATACAGTCTCTTTACGCCGATTCAGCTCGCGAACTACTGTGCTACGATCGCAAACGGCGGTACGCGTTATAAGGTTAATCTTATTGACAGCATCCGTTCATCGGTTGACGGTTCTGTGGTTGAGGAGTTCAAGCCTCAGGTTGTCGAGCAGCTCGATATTGAGCCGCAGACTATGAGCAGGGTACGCGACGGCATGAAGAAGGTTGTGGACGAAGGAAGCGCGAGCTCGATATTTGACGGCTATCCGATACAGGTCGGAGGTAAAACAGGTACAGCGCAGCTTGGCAGCGGCTCGAACAATGCGATATTTATCGCGTTTGCGCCGTTCGATAATCCGCAGATAGCGGTTGCGGTTGTGCTTGAACACGGTGTCCGCGGTACAAATGCAGGACGTGTAGCAAGAGATATATTCGATAAATATTTCTTTAACAGCGGCGCTAGCGGTGTTGTAAGCGCAACGGAAGCTCCGTCTGAAGCACCTGCGTCCGAGACATCGGAGACTGAGGCGCCTCCGCAGGCAACAGGACAGATACGATAATTATGGAAAGGAGGAACCGGTTATGCAAAACGAGCTTGTGACCTTTAAGGGTATGGGTGACGGCGTGAGAATCAATATTGACGAGCATGCTCAGGTCTATGAAGTGATAGCCGAGCTTGAAAAGAAAATCATTGCAAGCAAGGCATTTTTCGGCGACGGAAACTGCCGGATATGCTTTGGCAGGCGCCGGTTTACTCCGGGGGAAAAGCAGCGGTTTGAAACAATAACGAAAAGCCTGCTGCCGCTTGCGCGGGTGAGCTTTGAGTCGGATGAAAAAAGCAGCGCGGCATCGAACGACTGGATAGTTGAATATAAGGAAAAACATGGAGCGCATCCGGCTGATACTGTAATAGAACACAAACCGGAGGAAAAACCGGTAACAAAAGAGGAATTCTTTTCTGTTTTCCGCTCAAACAGGGCAAGGCTGTATCAGGGTATTGTGCATGAGGGTATGACAATACGCTCAGACGGACACCTGATTCTGCTCGGAACAGCGGAAAATGGCGCAGAGCTTATAGCGGTAGGAAATATTCTTGTAATAGGCGGGCTGTACGGAACGGCTCACGCGGGCTGCAACGGGCACAACGGTTCGTACATACTCGCGATGGATATGAAGCCCGAGCAGCTTAAAATTGCGTCGGCGCAGGAGAAGTATTCGTATGAAGATGAGCCGGTGGAGGATGCGCCCGAGCCGGAGCAGATTAAGAAAAGCTTATTCGGAAAACGGAAAAAGAAGCCGGAGGAAGAGAAACCGGAGCCGGATAAGGCCCCGAAGGAGAATTCTGCGGTGGCATTGTTGAAAAACAACAAAATTGAGCTTGATAATTTTACAATTCAGACATTTACAAATCTGAAAAATATGATATAATAGTAATATGGGCTATTGGAGGCTTTGATGGGAAAATTAATAATTATTGCTTCAGGAAAGGGCGGAACGGGAAAGACAACGTTTACCTCACACGTCGGAGCAGTACTTGCACAGGCCGGATTTCTCACGGTTTTAGTGGACGCGGATGCAGGTTTCAGGAATCTCGATATCGCGCTCGGACTTGAAAGCAATATTGTGTATGATTATTCGGATTACATAAACGGCAGCTTGGAGCTTGATGATGTGATCATAAAAAGCGCAGAGCAGAATAATCTTTATTTTGTCGCAGCACCTCAGTCAGTGCCTACAACGGATTTTGATGAAGAAAAAACAGCGGATTTCTGGAAAAACCTTAAGAACAGATTTGATTATGTTATTGCCGACGCCCCCGCAGGTATGGGCGACGGGTTCATGTTTGCGGCGAAATATGCCGACGAAGCCGTTATTGTATCGTTTGCGGAAACCTCATCGCTGCGCGATGCCGACAGGGTAATAGCAGAGCTTGAGGATCTGGGTGTTTCAAAAGTGCGTCTTGTTCTGAACCGAATAAGGCCTGAGCTTATTGAGAACAATATACTGATGAATATTGACGATTGCATTGATGTGCTGTCTATTCCGATTCTGGGGCTGATCCCGGAGGATGGAGCTGTTATGGAATCCATGGTAAAAGGTATGCCGCTCATTAAAGCCGAGGGATATGGAGCCGGAACTGCATTTAAAAACATAGCAGAACGGTTAAGAGGCAATAATGTACAGATGATGAGATTTGAGGACAACAGAAAAAAGGGATTATTCGCCAGAATAAAGACTCTTTTTTCAAGGTAGCAGCAGCGGAGAGGAGATGATTATTATGAATATTGCATTAATAGCGCACGATAAAAAGAAAGAACTTATGGTGCAGTTTTGTATTGCATATAAGGGGATATTGGAGAAGCATGCTCTTTACGCGACAGGAACAACAGGAAAGCTGGTAAATGAGAACGCAGGACTTAATGTGTACAGATTTTTATCGGGACCGCAGGGAGGAGATCAGCAGATCGGGGCGCGCATAGCCTATAATGAAATTGATCTGATGCTGTTTTTCAGAGATCCGCTTAACGCAGAGAGCTATGAGCCTGATGTATTTTCGCTGCTCAGACTCTGTGATATGCATAACATACCTATTGCCACAAATTCAGCAACGGCAGAGGTACTTATCCACGGTCTGGAGCGAGGCGATCTGGATTGGCGCGATATTGTTAACCCGAAAAAGTGATATTACTGTAGGGCAGAATACACATAATGTATTCTGCCGTTTTTTTAGCGCTACTTGACAAAACAGAAAAATATGGTATAATATAAGTACAATATAAATATTGTTTTAAGGAGGAAAAAACTATGGCAAAATATGTATGTCCGGTATGCGGATATGTTCACGAAGGAGATAATCCGCCGGAGAAGTGCCCGCAGTGCGGCGTTCCGGGTTCAAAATTCACAAAAATGGATGAAAGTGCAGATCTTAATTTCGTATGCGAGCACGTAATCGGTGTTGGCGCAAAGGATCAGGTTGAGGCTGATGTTTACGAGGGTTTAAAGGCTAATTTTGAGGGCGAGTGCACAGAGGTTGGTATGTATATCGCAATGGCACGCGCGGCATTCAGAGAAGGCTATCCTGAGGTTGGCGATTACTACATGAGAGCCGCTTGGGAAGAAGCAGAGCATGCTGCAAAATTTGCAGAGCTTTTAGGAGAGGTAGTATCACCGTGCACAAAGACAAACCTCAAGATGAGATCAGAAGCAGAGTGCGGCGCAACAGCTGGTAAGCTTGAGCTTGCAAAGCGCGCTAAGGAGCTTGGCTACGATGCGATCCATGACACAGTTCACGAAATGGCAAAGGACGAGGCAAGACACGGCAAGAGCTTCGAGGGTCTTTTAAAGAGATATTTCGGTTAATCAGAAACCGCATAAATACTGATAAAATCAAGAGCTTGTTCCACATGGGGCAAGCTCTTTTTCTCTGCCCTTTTGCCGCCTGACTTGTACTTTCTAAAACTTGTACCATTTTGTAAGGCTACTGCACGCTGTTTGTTATCAATCTAAAACCAATATCATATGCAGCTTGTAAATCTTTAGGAAACTGCTCTTCCCGCACTTCGCGTTTATGCGTTTCATTAAAACTTCCGGCAGCAAATTTTGAATAATCATCAAATTGTAGTGTGTCATAGGCAGCATAATATTCACTAATACCGCCGAGACGTTTCATGACATTTAAATATTGCTCCATCAAACCACGGTAGCCTTTGTTTGCAAACTCTTTCGGTGCGTTCATTGTAAAGAAAAAGCAAGAATTAACACTGCCTTGAAAAAGTCTTTTACTGTAATCGTCATAGCTTAAAAGTGAAAACACAAGCCGTTCTATAAGACAATACATCATACCTGAAACATTACCGAGATATATGGGCGAACCCATGAACACAGCATCGGATGAAAGTATTTTATCAAGAACAGACTGCAAATCGTCTTTCCACATACAACGTCCG
>JAFLUC010000057.1 GCA_022509005.1 Oscillospiraceae bacterium
TCTCAGGAAATATCGGATGCTCGCAGGGCTTGCCCGCTTCATATGTAGGTATTATGATTCTTTTTTCAAAAACCCTTACTATATTCATGATTTCTCCTTTTTTACTAACTCATATATATCCATTGTGCTAAAATATGAATCTGTCGCTACCTTTCCTTTATAGCTATATGTATAGTTCTCAAGAAACTCATCCGGAATGGATGTATTCCAATATTTCAGGAGAATTACAGTATCATTTTCCTCTGTCTTAAAGTCCCTCATGCTTACAACATTGGCAAACGGTATTGCCGTCGTAACAGGCTGATAGGAATATATAAGTTTCTCAGTTTCATAATATGCGAGAACACCCTTATAGTGCTCTGCCTTTATTTTTTCACTTGCATCAGCAATCACATAACAATCCGCATAGCTGTAACTCTCTGCAAATTCATCTCTGAAACCGATATCCCAGTATTCGCGTTCCTTTTCGAAAATCTTAACATAATTGTTTATTCCGCTTATCACAATAATAATCGCCGCTGCCGCCTGGATCTCACGCGGACGCATATTTGCAATGGCAACCGCCGCGAATGCGAGAAAAACAGGTATTGCCGGTATTGAGTAGCGTATAACAAATATAGGCCGCACCACAAATGAAGCGATTACGCCAAGAAGGATCGTTCCCGCCCATATAATAACCGCGCAGACAGATATATTCCTTTCCTTCCTGCCGCCCGAAAATAGAACATTCAAAAACAGCATGGCGAAAATAAGTTCCGCAAAATATATCAGCACCTTTGAATCACCCGATGCAAAGGTATCCCTTAAATATTCGATAATGGTCTTTTTCGTTATAGGCTCGATCCAGTATTCATTGTTTACCTTAAACGCAATCTGGCGCAAAAAGCAACCTATCCACGGAATATATGCGATAATCGTTAAAACAGCACATATTATCCACTTTCTAAGCAGCTCACGTTTATATTTTAATATGCAGATAAGAACAATAAGATACACTATGCTTATTGATACCAATGCAAAATAATGAGTATACGCCGCAGAAACACCGAATACTCCAAACAGGATAAAATCTGATGTCCTACCCTCTTCATAGCTCTTATAGCCGTACAGTGCGGTAAGGAATACAAACATTGCCGCCAATGAATACATTCGTATCTCTACAGAATATGAAATCATGAACGGAAATATGAGAAACAGTGCCATGAAGCATAAAGATACATTTTTATTGAAAATTCTTTTCAGCTGTATACCGCCCGTAATCATAATTATAAGCATCGGTATAATTGAGAATATCTTTGATATAAGCAGCTTGTCCGAAAACGGGGCCGCGAATATTTTCAGCAGTATGTAATACAGCGGCGGGTGCACATCTGCCGCTGTTATACGGCATATATCACCAAATCCGCGGCGGATTATTCCAAACGTGTATGCTTCATCATACCATACATCATTTCCCACAAGCAGCAAACCGTATAATACCAAAGCGGCAAACACAATCATGCCGAAAAATAAATTGTAGTTTTTGTTGATTTTCATTTTATAAGATCGCTTTCTTTAGTTATATATATAGGTCTCTTTTTTACTTCTAAGTATGTTTTCGCGATATACTGTCCCGCTATGCCTATGGTAAACAGCTGCAATCCGCCTATGAACAGAATCACGCATATAAGCGACGGATATCCTGCAACGGGATCGCCCCAGATAAGGGTTTTGGCTATAATTACAGCAATAAACAGCAACGCAAGCAGCAGGCATAATATTCCTAAAAATGAAGCGAATGCAAGAGGCTTTGTTGAGAATGCCATTATACCCTCGATCGAGTATTTAAACAGACCTTTAATTCCCCATTTTGTCTCGCCCGCGCTTCGTTCTATATTCTCGTAAGTGATCCATTTTGTTCTGTACCCTACCCAGCTGAAAATGCCTTTTGAGAAACGGTTATATTCCGTAAGCTCAAGAACAGAGTTTACCATTCTTCTCGTCATTAGCCTGAAATCGCGTGCTCCCTTCACAAATTCAGTATCGGACATTTTGTTTATGAACGAATAAAATCTGTTAGAAAGGAAAGATCTCATTTTTCCCTCGCCCTTCCGGTCGCCCCGGCGCGCCGCCGCGCAGTCGTATTCACCTGTTTTAAGTATCTTATACATTTCCTCAATGAGCGATGGAGGATCCTGCAGGTCAACGTCCATCATTGTTACAAAATCGCCTTTTGCCGCCCTTAATCCCGCAAGCATTGCGCCCTCTTTTCCGAAATTACGCGAAAAAGAAATATAATGCACACGTTTGTCCTGCCTTGAAAGTGACTTCATCACGCTAAGTGTTCTGTCGGTAGATCCATCGTCTACAAAAATAACCTCATACTTAACCGGAATACTAAATTTTTCAACTGTTTCAAAAAATTCATTATAAAATATTTCTATTGCGGCCTCTTCGTTAAGACATGGCACAATAACCGATATAAGCTCCATAACAATTCTCCAAATTGGTATATTTCTTCATGATAATTCTATCATAAAACGACATAATTGTCAACAAAAAAACGCACCCCTGATTGTAGTAAGGGATGCGTTTTTTATTTTATAATAATCAGTCAACGAGTTCAAGAATTGCCATCTGAGCTGCGTCACCGCGGCGCTCACCAAGCTTGTAAATTCTTGTGTATCCGCCGTTTCTGTCAGCATACTTCGGAGCGATCTCGCTGAACAGCTTTGTTACAACGTCCTCCTTAGTGATATATGCCAATGCCTGACGGCGTGCTGCAAGTGTGCCCTTCTTTCCGAGAGTGATCATCTTCTCAGCCATGCTTCTTGTTTCCTTAGCTCTTGTAACAGTAGTGTTGATCTTACCGTTCTCTAAGAAGCTTGTAACAAGGTTACGAAGCAATGCTTTTCTCTGAGCTGTAGGCATACTAAATTTTCTCTGTCCCGGCATAACCGTACCTCCTTCTTCTATGCGCATGAATCATCATGCTGCAAACGAAATTAATCTTCTTCTTTCTTGAGTAAAAGACCTAATCCATTCAATTTATTAATTACTTCTTCAAGCGACTTTCTTCCGAGGTTTCTTACCTTCATCATATCTTCCTCTGACTTGTTTGTAAGATCCTCTACTGTGTTTATTCCTGCACGCTTTAAACAGTTGTATGAACGAACTGAAAGATCAAGCTCCTCGATAGTGAGTTCAAGAACCTTTTCCTTCTTGTTCTCTTCCTTCTCGACGATAACCTCTGTATTCTTTGCATCCTCTGAAAGATCTACGAACAGGAGCAGAAGCTCGTTCATGATCTTTGCAGCGAGCGAAACGGCGTCATCCGGCTTGATTGTGCCGTTTGTCCACACTTCAACCGTTAATTCTTCGCGGCTGGTATCCTGACCAACACGAACATTATCAACTGTATAGTTCACCTTGTCCACAGGTGTATAGATTGAATCCATAGGGATAATGCCTATTACCGGCTGGAGCTGAAGCTTGTTCTTCTCTGCCGAAACATATCCGCGGCCCTTTGACAATGTGATCTCAGCATACAGATTCGCATCTGAGTTCAATGTCGCGATATGCAGATCAGGGTTGAATATCTCAACATCACTGTCACATTGAATATCGCCGGCCTTTATCTCCTGTGCACCCTTTGCATTGATATAAACAGTCTTTACACCGTCACTGTGAAGCTTGATAGCCATCTTCTTGAGATTGAGGATAATTTCTGTTACGTCCTCAACCACACCCGGAACAGTTGAAAACTCATGCTGTACGCCTTCAATCTTTATTGATGTGCATGCAGCGCCCGGGAGTGATGATAACAGAATTCTTCTGAGTGAATTTCCAAGTGTTGTACCGTAGCCGCGCTCAAGCGGACCAACAACAAACTTGCCGTATCTTCCGTCTTCACTTAATTCCGTAACTTCAATATTAGGCTTTTCCATTTCTATCATTTTCGGAACCCTCCTTCTTAAACTAACTAACCGCATTACACGGTCAATTTAACATTATATTCATTTCCACTTACCGAGGGTAACGTGTCTATCATACGGCAAGAGCGCCATATGATATATAGCACTGACGGCCGGCGGAATAATAAATTATTCCTGCCGCCTTGATCAAATGCATTATTATTTTGAATAAAGTTCGACAATAAGGTGTTCCTCAACGTCGTAATCAATGTCTTCTCTGTCTGAAAGCTGAAGTACTCTGCCCTCTAACTTTGTTTTATCCATGCTGAGCCACTTAGGAATGATTCTCTTCTCGTTTGTCTCAACGATTTCCTTCATTCTTGCGTTGCTTCTGCTCTTCTCTCTTACGCCTATAACATCGCCCGGCTTGATGAGGTATGACGGAATATCTACCTTCTTGCCGTTTACGAGAATATGACCGTGGTTTACGATCTGACGCGCTTCCTTACGTGTATTGGCAAGACCAAGTCTGAATACTACGTTGTCAAGTCTTGATTCAAGAATCTGGAGAAGATTCTGACCTGTGATACCTGACTGCTTTGTTGCCATTACATAGTACTTTCTGAACTGCTTTTCCAATACGCCGTATATGAACTTAACCTTCTGCTTTTCGTTAAGCTGAATACCATACTCCGACTGCTTCTTTCTTGACTGCTTCGGATTTCTTTTTGTAGTCTTGTCGTAACCCATAACTGACGGCTCTATTCCGAGAGTTTTGCATCTTTTTACGATCGGCTGCATATTTCTTGCCATGCTTTTAACCTCCTATACAATATCACTAATCAGACTCTTCTTCTCTTCGGCGGTCTGCATCCATTGTGCGGAATAGGTGTTACGTCCTTGATCATTGTAACACTGAGACCTGTTGCCTCAAGAGCTCTGATTGCCGCTTCACGACCTGCGCCAGGTCCCTTAACGTAAACTTCAACAGTCTTCATGCCATGTTCCTTTGCAACCTTAGCTGCTGTCTCGGCAGCTGTCTGCGCAGCGAACGGAGTGCTCTTTCTTGAACCTCTGAAGCCAAGACCACCTGCGCTTGCCCATGAAATTGCATTTCCGGCTGTATCGGTGATTGTAACTATTGTATTATTAAAGGTTGAGCGGATATGAGCCGCACCCTTTTCAACGTTTTTTCTATCACGACGACGAGTACGTGTAGTTTTCTTTGCTACTTTAGCCATTTACGAGTCCCTCCTTAATTATTTCTTCTTACCTGCGATTGTCCTTGCCGGACCTTTGCGGGTTCTTGCATTATTCTTAGTATTCTGTCCTCTTACAGGAAGGCCCTTTCTGTGTCTGATGCCGCGGTAACAACCGATTTCCATCAAACGCTTGATGTCAAGCGCAACCTGTCTTCTCAGGTCACCCTCAACAGTGTACTCTTTGTCAATTACTTCACGAAGTGAGTTTACCTCTTCATCTGTAAGGTCCTTTACTCTTGTATCCGGATTTACGCCTGCTTCTGCCAAAATCTTCTTTGAGCTTACAAGTCCTATTCCGTAGATATAAGTAAGACCGATTTCAACTCGCTTCTCTCTTGGTAAGTCAACACCTGCTATTCTTGCCATACTTTTCTACACCTCCATAAAGATATCATCAAAAAATTTCTCAGTGTTGTTTTGTTTTTTGCCATGCATATTTTATGCTCGGCTGTAAAATTAAGGTATGTGATTAACCCTGCTTCTGCTTATGCTTCGGGTTTTCACAGATTACCATAATCTTGCCTTTTCTTTTAATAACCTTGCACTTTTCGCAAATAGGTTTTACTGACGGACGTACTTTCATTGTTTAATCATCCTTTCTCGATGTTGAAAGATCAATATACTAAATCCTTAAAGTATTTATTTTGAACGCCATGTTATTCTGCCACGTGTCAGATCATATGGGCTCATTTCCATAGTAACCTTATCGCCCGGCAAAATCTTGATATAGTTCATTCTCAGCTTACCTGAAATGTGCGCCAGTACCTGGTGACCATTTTCAAGCTCTACTTTAAAGTTTGCATTAGGCAGCGTTTCAATAACCTTGCCTTCAACTTCCAAAACGTCATCCTTAGCCATTTTATATACTCCTTTATGAGTTCAGAAATCTGCGGATCATGTAGTTCTCAAGCGAACCCTCATGCAGCCGCTCCGCGATTTCTTCCGATACATTATAACTTCCTTCGACATGCTTGATTTTCTTTTTTTTCGGATTCTCAAGCCTGCGCGCCGCGCCGTCGGCAACATACACGTAATTATCCTCAGTCCGGATTACTACATAGTCTGTACCGTTATCCCGCCCGGCCTTTGACCGTACCTTTTGTCCAATTCGATATTCCATATCCACCTGTCCTATCACAGAGTCAGGATTTCGCAGCCCTCACGAGTTACGACTATCGTATTCTCATAATGAGCGGCCAGACTTCCGTCCCGGGTAACAACTGTCCAGTCATCATCAAGCACATTCACATGATAATCACCTGCTGTTACCATCGGCTCTATTGCAAGCGTCATACCTGCTGCAAGTCTTACACCTCTGCCGGCTTTGCCGAAATTAGGAACCTCGGGCTCTTCGTGCAGCTCTCTGCCCACGCCGTGACCCACAAGGTCTCTCACAACTCCGAAGCCGTTAGACTCAAGGTAATTCTGGATTGTTGATGAAACGTCACCGAGCTTCACTCCGTGCTTCACTTTCGCGATGCCTTCAAAGAAGCTCTGTTTTGTTATATCGATAAGCCGCTGTGCTTCATCGCTTATTTTTCCGACAGCGAAGGTTCTCGCCGCATCGGAATGCCAGCCGTCTAAAATACAGCCCATATCGATGCTCACGATGTCGCCGTCCTTCAACACTCTGTGCCGTGACGGTATGCCGTGAACGACCTCATCGTTTACCGATGCGCATATCGTTCCCGGAAAACCGTTATAGTTCAGAAAGTTGGGTGTCGCACCGTGCTTTTTATAAAAGTTGTATGCGATCGTGTCAAGCTCCATCGTTGTTATTCCCGGCTTGATTTTGTCCTCAAGAATCAGGAATAATTCCTTTGTGAGCTTACATGACTCACGCATTTTTTCAATCTGTTTTGCTGATTTAATAGAAATCAATCAAATCACTCTCCAAGTCCGAGAGCCTTTTCTACATTTGCGATTGTATCCTCAAGCGCATCTTCGCCTTTGGCAACAGCTAATATGCCCTTTGCAAGATAGAACTCCTTGATTGGCTCTGTCTGCTCATGGTAGACATTCAGTCTGTTCTGAATCGTTTCGGGAACGTCATCCTTTCTGCAGATGAGTTCGCCGCCGCAGCTGTCGCAAAAGCCTTCTTTCGCAGGCTTTTTGAATTTGATATTGTACGGCGCGCCGCACTTTGAGCATTCACGTCTTGATGAAAGTCTGTCAACTATCACATCATCGTCAACCTCAAGCAATAGCACCTTATCAATTTCTACGCCTGCAGCGTCAAGAGCCTCCGCCTGGGCTGTTGTTCTCGGGAATCCGTCTAAGATGAATCCCTTCTCGCAGTCCGGCTGTGAAAGTCTCTCTTTAACTAATGCCACCATGACATCATCCGGAACGAGCTTGCCTTCATTGATATACTTTTCAGCAGCCTTTCCGACCTCTGTCTGCTCTTTTATAGCGGTTCTCAGCATCAGACCTGTTGATATTGTGCTGATACCGAGCTTCTTTTCAAGGATTTCGCCCTGGGTGCCTTTTCCTGCTCCCGGAGGTCCCATAAGAATTAACTTCATAGTTTACCTTGCCTTTCTGTCCGGAACGGACGAACCTTAACTATCTTTGTTTACCGCATCTGCATCTGCCCGGAAGGGAAAATTCCTTCCGGAAAAATGCTTATTTTTTATTCAAGGAATCCCTTGTAATGACGCATTACCATCTGGGATTCAATCTGCTGCACTGTTTCAAGCGCAACGCCGACCATAATGAGAAGCGAAGTACCGCCTATCTGAATACCGTTGTTGCCTGTTACAGCACCGATTATAATAGGAAGAACTGCTACGATTCCAAGGAACAATGATCCGATCATGTTAAGTCTTGATGTGATCCTTGATATGAAATCGCTTGTCGGTCTACCCGGACGAATACCCGGTATATAGCCGCCGCTCTTCTTGATGTTATTTGACATCTCGATCGGATTGAACTGGATTGTTGAATAGAAGTATGTGAAGAATATGATCAATAAGAAATACAATACTCCATATACTACCGTTGTCCAGATCGGTCCTGTTGATGAGAGACAGTTCAATATTGTACCGCCGAAGCCTGTGCCCGGAACCTGACCGCCCTTCAACAATCTTACGATCGTTCCCGGGAATGCCATGATCGATGATGCGAAGATGATCGGCATAACGCCGCCTGCGGCAACCTTGATCGGTATGTTCGTGCTCTGACCGCCGTACATCTTTCTGCCGACAACTCTTTTTGCATACTGAACTGCAATTCTTCTTTCAGCATTCGTAAAGAATACAACAAGCGCAATAGCTGCTATCGCAATCGCTACTATGACAGCTGCCCATACAGTACCCATCGGACTGAATGTGCCGCCCTTCATTACGTAGGTGTTATAAATCGATACTGCTGCTGTAGGTATTCTTGTGATGATACCGGCAAAGATGATCATTGATACACCGTTGCCAAGACCCTTTTCTGTGATCTGCTCACCAATCCATACGATAAATGCCGTACCTGCCGTAAATGTCAATACTATTACCATAAAGGTCAAAAATGACGGATTTACGATTGCGTGCTGCCCCTGTGCATTCATGTTCCACAATGTTACATACAAGCCTGCGCCCTGAACAAATGCGAGAACAATACCGAGGTATCTTGTGATTTTGTTAAGCTTCTTACGGCCTTCAAGACCTTCCTTTGAAAGTCTTTCAAGTGACGGGATAGCCACAGCAAGAAGCTGAATGATAATCGATGCATTGATGTATGGTGAAACACCCATTGCAAGAACCGTTGCGTTCTGGAACGCGCCGCCGGTGAAGGTATCGAAAAGATTGAATAAATCCATTCCGTTTTCACCTTGGCCCAGGAACGCTCTCATAGCGTCTGCACTCAGATACGGAACAGGAATATGCGCTCCGAATCTGAATACAACGAGCATGAGTAGTGTAAAGGTGATTCTGCGTCTTAAATCAGGAATTTTCCAAGCGTTTCTGATTGTTTCGAGCATCTTACATCACCTCTACCTTTCCGCCTGCCTTTTCTATTTTTTCTTTAGCTGATGCGCTGATTTTAGCTACCTTAACTGTAACCTTCTTGGTTACCTCTCCTCTTCCGAGAAGCTTTATGCCGTCGAGTGTTTTGCTTACGATACCCTTTGCGAGCATTGTCTCAGCTGTAACCTCGTCGCCATCATTGAATTTGTCGAGTACCTCAACGTTTACTGCAACATATGACTTAGCAAATATATTGTTAAATCCACGCTTCGGCAAACGTCTGTACAACGGCATCTGACCACCCTCGAAGCCCGGTCTTACGCCGCCGCCGCTTCTTGCCTTCTGACCCTTATGGCCCTTGCCTGAAGTTTTGCCTACGCCTGAACCGATACCGCGACCAATGATCTTCTTTCTGTGAGTTGAACCTTCAACCGGTTTCAATTCTTCAAGTTTCATTCGCTGCACCTCCCCGCTCAAATTTCTTCTACTGTTACAAGATGTGTAACCTTTTTAATCATTCCTCTGATTTCCGGTGTGTCGTTCTTTTCAACAACCGAACGAATCTTCTTGAGGCCAAGAGCTTCAACAGTCTTGATCTGATCCTGCTTTCTTCCGATTGTGCTCTTAACCAAAGTAATCTTTAATTTAGCCATTACTTAACCATTTCCTTTCTGTTAATCAGTATAGAGTTCTTTAGAATTCCTTACCATTAACCTCTGATCTGGTCAACAGTCTTGCCGCGAAGCTTTGCAACTTCATCTACGCTCTTTAATGATGCGAGACCGGCAATAGTTGCATTTACAACGTTACGCTTGTTGTTTGAACGCAAGCTCTTTGCTCTGATATCCTTAATACCTGCAAGCTCAAGAACAGCACGAGCTGCACCGCCTGCGATAACGCCGGTACCTTCTTTAGCCGGCTTAAGGAGTACAGTACCTGCACCTGAAATACCTGTTACTTCGTGCGGAATAGTTGTACCAACGAGCGGAACTCTTACGAGGTTCTTCTTAGCAGCCTCGATACCCTTTCTGATTGCTTCCGGGATTTCTGCTGCCTTACCTGAGCCGCTGCCTACGATACCGTTACCGTCGCCGACAACAACCAGCGCGCTGAATCTCATTGTACGACCGCCCTTAACCGTCTTAGCAACACGGTTAATGTCAACAACGTTCTCTTCAAGCTCCATATTTGTAGCGTCAATTCTTTCAGTCACTTGTTTGTCCTCCTTTGCTTAGAATTCCAAGCCGCCTTCTCTTGCGCCTTCAGCAAGAGCAGCAACTCTACCGTGATATAAGTATCCGCCTCTGTCGAATACTACTTCCTTAATGCCTGCAGCTGCTGCCTTCTTAGCGAGTGCAGCGCCAACAGCCTTTGCTCCTTCAGCATTGGAACCGTTACCATCAAAGCCCTTTTCAACGCTTGATGCAGCTATGAGTGTAACTCCGTTGACATCATCGATTAACTGAGCATAGATGTGCTTTAAGCTTCTGAATACATTAAGACGAGGTCTCTCCGCTGTTCCGGAGATGTTCTTTCTTACTCTGTAATGACGCTTAGTTCTAGCCTTGTTTTTATCTTTCATCTTTATCATTATAAGAACACTCCTTTCAATTATTTCTTCTTGCCGCCGGCTTTTCCTTCTTTACGTCTGATGTGCTCATCAGCGTACTTGATACCCTTGCCCTTATACGGCTCAGGAGCTCTGAAGCTTCTGATCTTTGCGGCAACCGCGCCAACGCGCTCCTTGTTTGCACCCTTAACGAGTATCTGGTTCGGAGCCGGCGCCTCGATTGTGATACCCTCTTCCGGAGTATACTCAACCGGGTGTGAATATCCGAGTGTAAGATTGAGTGTCTTACCCTTCATCTGGCATCTGTAACCAACACCGTTGATTTCAAGTGCCTTTGTGAAGCCTGTTGTAACGCCGATTACCATGTTGTTGATAAGCGTTCTTGTAAGACCGTGAAGTGATCTGTGCAGCTTGTCGTCTGACGGACGAACAACTGTAAGTGTTTCACCCTCGATAACAATCTTCATATCCGGATGAAGTGCTCTTGTCAAAGTTTCCTTTGCGCCTTTTACTGTGATAACGTTATCCTCTGTAACGTCTATCTTTACGCCTGCCGGGATTGTGATCGGCAGTCTACCTATTCTTGACATAGGATTTTCCTCCTTAACTTAAATTCTCTCTGTCTGTATGACAGGTTTTCAGTTATTATTTAACTAATTTATTATTGGTAAAAGCTTACCAGATGAAGCAGAGAACCTCTCCGCCTATGTGCTCCTTGCGAGCTGCCTTGTCAGTCATGATACCCTTTGAAGTTGATACAATCGCTGTACCAAGACCCTTCAATACTCTCGGCATATCATCTGCGCTTGCGTAATATCTGAGACCCGGCTTTGAAACTCTCTTGAGGCCTGATATTACCTTTTCGCCGTTCTGGCTGTATTTAAGTGTTATTCTGATAACGCCCTGCTTGCCGTCCTCAATAACCTGATAACCCTTAATGTAACCCTCGTTTGCAAGTATCTCTGTGATTGCAACCTTCATCTTTGATGCCGGACAATCAACAGTCTCATGCTTTGAAGTGTTAGCGTTTCTGATTCTTGTAAGCAAGTCTGCGATAGGATCAGTGATCTGCATTTAGTTTACCTCCTTCTGCAAGCCGCCTTGCGGCGGTGTTGCTGACGTGTTTACGAACAAATTCCGTTCTTCTATCTTACTTGTAGGTTAATTACCAGCTTGCCTTCTTAACACCGGGGATCTGACCCTTATATGCAAGCTCTCTGAAGCAAATACGGCAAATGCCGAACTTGCGGAGATATGCGTGCGGTCTGCCGCAGATCTTACATCTTGAGTAAGCCTGTGTGCTGTGCTTCGGTGTTCTCTGCTGTTTAACCTTCATAGATGTTTTAGCCATGATTAGTTCCTCCTTCGATTATGCCTGGAACGGAGCGCCGAAGAGCTTTAATAACTCCTTAGCTTCCTCATCAGTCTTTGCAGTTGTTACAAAGTTGATGTCCATACCTCTGATCTTATCAATCTTATCATAATCAATCTCAGGGAAGATAAGCTGTTCCTTGATACCGAATGAGAAGTTACCTCTTCCGTCAAAGCCGTTTGCGCTTATACCTCTGAAGTCACGTACACGCGGCAGAGCTACATTGAACAATCTGTCCATGAACTCATACATCTTATCACGTCTTAAAGTAACCTTTGTACCGATTACCATGCCCTCTCTGAGCTTGAAGTTAGCTACTGATTTTCTTGCGCGTGTGAGTACGGGCTTCTGACCTGTAATCTTTGCAAGATCGCCTGTTGCGGCGTCAATAACCTTTGAGTTTTCCTTTGCTTCGCCAAGACCTATGTTAACGGTGATCTTTACAAGCTTCGGAATCTGCATAACGCTCTTATATCCGAACTTACTCATGAGAGCCGGTGCGATTTCCTGATTATATTTATCCTGTAATCTACTCATTATCTAAGTGTACCTCCTCTCGATCAATCGTTGAACGTCTCGCCGCACTTCTTGCAGTAACGTGCCTTTGAGCCGTCCTCAAATACCTTGATACCAACTCTTGCAGCCTTACCGCACTTCGGGCAAACTCGCATTACGTTTGATGCGTTGATGGGCATTTCCTTGTTTATGATACCGCTTTCCTGACCCTGCACTCTTGCCTTCTGATGTCTCTTAGCAACTGCAACGCCTTCAACGATAACCTTGTTCTGTGAAGGAATAGCCGCAACGACCTTACCTTCCTTGCCCTTATCCTTACCGGCGATAACCTTTACGGTGTCGCCTCTTTTAACATGCATTTTATTCATTTCCGACTTCCTCCTGTAATTAAAGAACTTCCGGAGCCAATGAAAGAATCTTCATGTATTCTTTATCTCTGAGCTCTCTTGCAACCGGTCCGAATATACGAGTACCTCTCGGGTTCTTGTCGTCTCTTACGATTACAGCTGCATTTTCGTCGAATCTGATATATGAACCATCAGCGCGCTTAGACATGTTTACTGTTCTGACTACAACTGCCTTTACAACATCGCCCTTCTTAACAACACCGCCGGGTGTTGCCTTTTTAACGCTGCAGATAATTTCATCGCCAACAGCTGCATATCTCTTTTTAGAGCCGCCGATAACACGGATACACATAACTTCCTTAGCACCGGTATTGTCGGCAACCTTCAAGCGTGTCTGTACCTGAATCATTATGAAATCCTCCTTCCGAAATAGCTTACTTAACCTTTTCTACTATTTCTACCAATCTCCATCTCTTATCCTTTGAGAGAGGTCTTGTTTCCATTACCTTTACCTTGTCACCGATCTGACATACATTCTCTTCATCGTGTGCCTTCAGCTTGTAGGTCTTCTTTACGATCTTGCCGTAAAGCGGGTGCTTTACACTATATTCAATAGCTACTACGATAGTCTTATCCATCTTATTGCTGACTACTGTACCTATCTTAACTTTACGTCTGTTTCTTGTTTCCACAGAAAATTGCCTCCTTTCAAGCAATATTAGTTAGCTGAACCTTCGAGCTCACGTTCGTTTATAACGGTAAGAATACGAGCTATGCTCTTCTTAACTTCAGTGATTCTCTTCGGGTTTTCCAACTGGTTTACTGCCTTCTGAAAACGAAGGTTGAAGAGTTCCTTCTTATAGTCCTGCAGCTTCTCTTCGAGCTCAGCGGTTGATAAATCTCTGACTTCGTTTATTTTCATTACTGCTCACCATCCTCACGCTTTACGAACTTACACTTGATCGGGAGCTTGTGCATTGCAAGACGGATAGCCTCACGAGCTACTTCCTCTGAAACGCCGTCCATCTCGAACATTACTCTGCCCGGCTTAACTACTGCTACCCAGTACTCCGGAGCACCCTTACCTTTACCCATTCGAACACCGGCCGGCTTTGCTGATACCGGCTTGTCCGGGAATATCTTTATCCAGACCTTACCGCCACGCTTGATGTAACGTGTCATAGCGATACGGGCTGCCTCAATCTGTCTTGCGGTTATCCATGCCGGCTCGGTTGCCATAAGACCGAATGATCCGTTAGTAACCTTGTTGCCGCGAAGAGCCTTACCCTTCATTCTGCCGCGCATAACTCTTCTGAACTTAACTCTCTTAGGTAATAACATTACTGCTTTCCTCCTTTTGAGTCATTTCTTCTCTCGCGTCTTTCGCCGCCCTGACGTCTGTTCGGTCTGTCACCGCGACGACGGTTTCCGTCACGACGTCTGTTATTTTCCTTAGCCTGAGCCTCTGCTTCCTTCTTTCTGCCTTCAGCTACGTTTAAGATCTCACCCTTGTAGATGAATACCTTAACACCGAGGATACCGTATGTTGTAGCTGCCTCAGCGAAACCGTAGTCGATATCAGCACGAAGTGTCTGAAGCGGAATAGTACCTTCATGATACTGCTCTGTTCTTGCGATTTCAGCACCGCCTACACGGCCTGCAACCTGAGTCTTGATACCCTTAGCGCCAAGTCTCATAGCTCTGCCCATAACCTGCTTCATAGCTCTTCTGAATGAGATTCTGTTCTCGAGCTGTGCTGCAATGTTCTCAGCAACGAGCTGCGCGTTTGTATCAGGGCTCTTAACTTCCATGATATTTACGTTTACAGTCTTCTTTGTAAGCTTTTCGATCTGAGCCTTAAGCTTATCGATCTCAGCGCCGCCGCGGCCGATGATTATACCCGGCTTTGCTGCATGAATTGTTATAAATACTCTGTTCTGCTTTCTCTCGATACCGATCTTAGCAATTCCGGCATTGAAGCAAGCCTTCTTAACAAATTTTCTTATGTTGTAATCTTCAACCAACTGGTCTCCGAACTCTTTCTTACCTGCGATCCATTTTGAGTCCCAGTCCTTGATTACTCCGACTCTGAGTCCATGCGGATTAACCTTCTGTCCCATGAGTTAACCTCCTTCTTATTAGTCTTCCAATTCCTTAACCACTAATGTGATATGGCTGGTTCTCTTTAAGATTCTGTATGCTCTGCCCTGTGCTCTGGGCTGAATTCTCTTTAAAGTCGGACCCTGAGTTGCGTAGCACTCTGATACTATCAACTTATCCCGGTCCATGTTGTTGTTGTTTACTGCATTAGCAGCTGCTGATGCAAGAAGCTTACCAACATATTCACATCCTGACTTCGGTGTGTTCTTTAAGATCGCCTCAGCTACAGCTACCGGCTTGTTTCTTATAAGATCAAGAACTATCTTAACCTTTCTGGATGATATGCGAGCATACTTAACTGTTGCACGTGCTTCCATTTAGGAAATCCTCCCTTCCAATTGTTTGGGTTATATTTTCTGAAATCTCTTTATCAAATAATCCCGATTACTTCGATGTCTTTGCGCCCGCGTGACCCTTAAAGGTTCTTGTCGGTGCAAACTCGCCAAGCTTATGGCCAACCATATCCTCGGTTACATATACCGGAACATGCTTTCTGCCATCGTGAACTGCGATTGTGTGTCCAACGAACTCAGGGAATATTGTCGAAGCTCTTGACCAGGTCTTAACAACCTTCTTTTCGCCGGCTTCGTTCATTGCATCGATTCTCTTCATAAGACGCTCTTCAACGAAAGGTCCCTTTTTAATCGATCTGCTCATTCTCTGTTCCTCCTTTTACGAACAATATAAGGACAATTTATAATTTATGAAAAATTATTTGTCGTTTCTTCTCTTAACGATAAACTTGTTTGTGCGGTTCTTCTGCTTTCTTGTCTTAAGACCGAGTGCAGGCTTACCCCACGGTGTAACCGGTGCCGGACGTCCGATAGGTGACTTACCCTCACCACCGCCGTGCGGGT
>JAFLUC010000058.1:0-9563 GCA_022509005.1 Oscillospiraceae bacterium
CTGTAGTTTCAATATTATAAAATATATATTCCTTTGACGGAAAAACAGCGACATTTTCACAATATAGTCTTAAATCATCCGCAAGCGCTCGTGCTTCCATATCCGAATATGTCACCACAAGCGCATTGCCGCCGTTTTGGGCGGCTGTTGCAGCAATCAGCTGAGGTTGTGCGCTGCCTACAATTCCGGCAACGGACATCGGCGTATTGCCGAGATTTTTAATAATTCCGTCATATGGGCGATAGCCCTTTAATAGATCATTGAAATTCATTTTCTGTTATACTTATTCATGGCGCTTTCGTACCCGCGGGCTATGATTTCTTTTACAGCTTTATCCGCCTTAATTATAGCCTCCTCAAGTACCGGTATTTCATCCTTCGTAAATCTTCCGAGAACGAAATCCGCAAGCTCGTAATCCTCATGCTGCGGCGCGCCGACTCCTATCCTCACGCGCGGAAACTGATCTGAATTAAGATGATAAATTATCGATTTCAGACCGTTGTGTCCGCCCGCGCTGCCCTTGCCGCGGATACGGATACGTCCCGCGTCAAGCGAAATGTCGTCGCTTATTATTATTACATTCTCAACGGGTACTTTGAAGAAATTAACGAAATCGATTATGCTCTCTCCGCTGTTATTCATAAACGTCTGCGGTTTTATGAGAAGCACCTTTTCACCGTTAATTTCACCTTCGCCGTAAAGCGCCTTATACTTCAATTTCTTTATTTTAACGCCAAGCTCATCGGCAATATAGTCTATGGTGTGAAAGCCGATATTATGACGCGTCATTTCATACCGGTTGCCCGGATTTCCCAGACCTGCTACGAGATACATTATAGCCTCCAATTATTTATTATATTTATTACCCTTCCAATCACTTTTATTTATCTGTCTTGATCTCGCGATCGACAGATTGTTATCGGGAACATCCTCTGTGATAGTCGAACCTGCAGCTATATATACACCGTTTCCTACATTGACCGGTGATACAAAATTCGTATTGCAGCCGACAAAGACATTATCACCTATCTTCGAGCGGAACTTATCCTTGCCGTCATAGTTACAGGTAACCGTTCCGCAGCCGAAGTTTACATTTTTGCCTATATCGCTGTCGCCGAGATATGTGAGATGCGAGATCTTTGTATCATCATCGATGACGTCATTCTTCAGTTCAACAAAATCGCCGACCTTCACGTTTTTGCCGATCTTGTTACCCGGTCTTACATACGCAAACGGACCAACGGACGTTCCCTCACCTATTTCACTGTTTAAAACAATCGAGCTCGTAATGCTTACATTATCTGCAATAACAGCATTCTCTATCTTACAATTCATCTCTATAACGCAGCCTGAGCCGATCTTAGTATTGCCCATAATTGTTACGTTTGATGAAATGATCGTATCGCTTCCGATTTCAACCTCAGCACCGATGAATACGCTTGACGGCTGAACGATCGTCACACCGTTTGTCATATGCTGCTTATTTATGCGCTCCTGCATAAGTGCCTCCGCTTCATGCTGCTGAACACGGTTGTTTATGCCGCGGATCTCGTCATTGTCATCGATCGTATAACCGCCGATTTTCTTTCCGTCCTCCCGTAAATGCTCGAGAGTGTCTGTAAGATAATATTCGCCCTGAGCGTTATTCGGCGTGAGCTTACTGAGCGCCCATACAAGCGCATCAGCATTAAACACGTACATACCGGAGTTTATTTCTCTTATCTTCTTCTCTTCCTCCGACGCGTCCTTCTGCTCAACTATTTTAAGCACCGCGCCGTCCGCCGCGCGCACTATTCTTCCGTAGCCTGTCGCGTCTGGCAGCTCAGCTGTGATGACTGTCGCGCTGTTACCCTGTGATTTGTGATACTCTACAGCCGCTTCAATTGTCTCTGCCTTGATAAGCGGAGTATCACCGTTTAAAATAACGACATAGCCCTTGTAATCCTTTATAAACGGAACCGCCTGCATAACGGCGTGACCTGTTCCGAGCTGCTGCGCCTGAATAGCGATCTCCGCGTCAGCCTCAACCGCAGGGCGAACCATTTCCGCCTTATGACCGATAATTGTCACAACCTTTTCCGCGCCTGCCTTCTTCGATTCATCGATAACCCATTTAACAAGCTCCTTGCCGCACACCTTATGTATAACCTTCGGCATTTCCGACTTCATTCTTGTGCCCATGCCTGCCGCCAAAATCACACTTGTAAACATATTATTTCAATTCCTTTCCTGCGTTCTCTGCATCTTTTGCTATCTGAGCCTTAAGCTCCTCTATGCTGTCGAATTTCTTGTCACCTCTAAGGCGCTTTACAAATTCAACACGCGCAACTTCGTTATATAAATCCCCGCAAAAGCCGGGAATATAGCTCTCAATTGTTATTTTATCCGCGTTAAAGGTTGGATTATTCCCGACATTTATAACACTTTTGTATTTATTTCCCTTAACGTACGTATACCCGGCATAAACTCCGCTGTGAGGAAGAAGGGTGTTGCTCTTATATGCGATATTTGCTGTCGGAAAGCCCAGCTTTCTGCCGTTTTGCAGTCCCTTTACAACCATTCCTTCTATCGCAAACGGACGGCCTAACATGCTTGCCGCGTGCATTACGCTGCCAGCCTTTATAAAATCACGGATCGCCGTGCTTTTTATCGCAACGCCGTCATGGTCGATCTCATCGATCACGATAGCCGTGATCCCGTTTTCATCGCACAGCTTTTTTAATAATGTCACATCCCCCTGCGCCTTGTAGCCGAAACGATAATCATAACCCACGCATACGGCCTCGCAGTGCAATATATCTATGAGCCGTCTTACAAACTGTTCCGGCGTAAGCTGCATGAAGGCTCTGTCAAAATCACGCATATACACAAAATCTATATCCACATTTGACAGCAATTCAAGCTTTTGATTTTCCTGTGTTATCACCGGAACATTTCTGTTTTTAATTGTGCGCTTTGTATGCTCATTAAAGAGCAGTACACCGCATTTTAAATCATTTGCGCGCGCATACTCATGGCATCTTTTTATTATCGCCATATGCGCCCGATGCAATCCGTCGAAATTACCCAGCGCGATTACCGTTCTCGGAAACGGCACACTGCCCGTCTGGCGAATTATCTGCATAATACTCCTCCCTAACTCCAGAATGATTTAATAAGGACTAATTTCATATCCTTAATCTCCGACACGCATAAAAATCTGCCGCCAGCACCGTAGAGCCTGTACCGCTGCCCCTCGCGACCCGTGCGCCATGTCATGCGCACACCGTTTATTATGCTTCGCTCCTGCTTCTCATTAAGATGTATTTCCGGCAGATCTGAAAACAGCTCGTCTGTGGGCTTTACTGCCGATGTGATATCAGGAAGCGAATCAAGTTTTTCTATAGTGTATGCTTCATCTATCCGAAATCCCGCTGTTCCGGTTCTTCTGAGCTCCGTCATCATCGCGCCGCAGCCCAAAATGGTTCCTATATCATCACAAAGCGAACGGATATATGTACCCTTCGAGCAATGAACATCAATCGTTATATACGGCAGATCAATCTTTAGTATCTCGATCGAATAAATATTTATATGCCGTTTCTCACGCTTTACATCTATACCCTCTCGCGCAAGCTCGTATAGCTTTTTGCCGTTCTGCTTGATCGCGCTGTACATCGGCGGAAGCTGTTCCTGCTCTCCTGTAAATCCCGCAACAGCCGCGCGTATCTCCGATTCTGTCACATTAACCGGATTTTCTTCAAGAAGCTCGCCTTCGATATCAAGAGTATCTGTGCGTTTACCAAGTTCCATAACCGCGATGTACCGCTTATCTGCAGCAGTGAGCATATCGGCGGCCTTTGTCGCGTTTCCTATGCATATGGGAAGAACCCCCGTTGCAAGCGGGTCGAGAGTTCCTGTGTGCCCGACTCGTCTCGTTTTAAACCGCTTGCGAAGCATACCCACAACATCATGCGAGGTTACACCCTTTGGCTTATCTATTATCACTACACCGTTATCCATTAAACGCTCCTTTGCAAGCCTCTGCGATCAATTTCTCCGCTTCCTTAAGCGAATCAACATTCATCGTACAGCCTGCCGCCTTTGTATGACCACCGCCGCCAAAAACCATGGCAACAGCCGCAACATCGGCATCGCCGTTTGAACGGAGACTTACCCGAATTTTGCCGTCATACTGCTTCAGAGCTGCGGCGATTTCCGTTCCGCGTATCCGCCTTGGAAGATTGACAAGATCCTGTATATCCTCAGGCTTTATACCGTACTTTGCAGTATCGTTTTCGCTTACGGTCACGACTCTGAGCCTTCCGTCACAGTACGAATTTATTTTTCCCGTAAGCTCTGCCTTCATTCGTTCGGAATTTATATCCTCACAATCAAAAAGCAGTCTTGCAATCTCCGCATGATTTATATCATACTCGATAAGCTCAGCTGCAATACGGAATGTATCGGGCGATACATTTGAATACGCAAAACAGCCGCTGTCTGAGCAGATAGCAGCATATAAATACCCTGAGATTTCAGCATCAAGCTTATGTCCCATTTTCCTGAACAGCTTGAACAGGATTTCACCGGTGGCGCAGGCGTCAGCTTCAACGTAATTTGCCTCAGCGAAAAATGTATTCGTTCTGTGGTGGTCAATATTTACCGTATGCAGTGCCGAGCTGAATATAGGTTCGCGCTTGCTTACTCGCCCCATATCGCCGCAGTCAAGAACTATGCAGGTATCGCAGTCTACAGGTTCACCGTCATATATTACAGCTATATCGTCATTTAAAAACTCCAGCCGCTTTTCTATAGGCTCCTCTATATATATAACAGCCGCCTTACCCATTTTACGCAGCATCGTGCGCATTGCAAGGCATGATCCGATCGCGTCACCATCAGCCTTTATATGAGGAATTATCGCACACTTTTTTGCATTGTTTATTAACTCAATTACTTTATCCATTTTCTACTCCATATGCCTATAAATCCAAATTAATTATAGCACAAACACAGTACTCAGTCAAGAAAAAAAGAAGAATTTGCGGGGCGTAGGTCCCCGCAAATTCTTTATGGATTTACTTCGTAAATTATTTCATACCTTTTAGGAGCTTATCAATATGCGAGCCATGCTCGATTGAATTGTCAAGCTCAAATATAAACTCCGGTGTGTATCTCAAATCAACACGTTTGCCCATCTCACGACGGATAAAGCCTGCGGCGCTTTTAAGCCCCTCAATGGCTTTCTTCTTTGTCGCCTCGTCACCCATAACAGAGATATACGCTTTGCAGTATCTCAAATCATTTGTAACATTAACAGCAACCACGCTCGTCATAAGCGGGATACGCGAATCCTTCAGTTCGCGTATAACGCCGGCAAGCTCGCGCATCACTTCACCGTTTATTCTATCAATTCTTGCCA
Organism: Oscillospiraceae bacterium; assembly: GCA_022509005.1. Lineage (GTDB taxonomy): Bacteria > Bacillota > Clostridia > UBA1381 > UBA1381 > Ornithomonoglobus. Next base: position 5,405 of record JAFLUC010000058.1, read on the forward strand.
TTATAATTCCTTATCTCTCTATCTCCTGCATCTCGAAGCATTCTATCGTGTCGCCTTCTTTGATGTCATTGAAGTTTTCGATACCGAGACCACACTCAAACTTCTCGGCAACCTCTTTAGCGTCATCCTTGAAACGTTTGAGCGAGGAAACCTTACCCTCATGGATGATGATACCATCACGAACTACACGAACAGATGCGCTTCTTGTAATCTTACCCTGTCTTACATAAGAACCGGCGATCATACCTACATTCGGCACGCGGAATGTCTGGCGAACCTCAGCATAGCCAAGAACGACCTCCTTAAATTCCGGATCGAGCATACCCTTCATTGCGGCCTCGATCTCCTCAATAGCCTGATAAATAACTCTGTAAAGTCTTATATCAACATCTATCTGCGCACTCATCGCAAGCGCTCCGGCATCAGGACGCACATTGAAACCTACGATTATCGCGTTTGACGCGTCAGCAAGCATTACGTCCGATTCATTTACAGCGCCGACTGCGCCGTGGATAACTCTTACTCTTACCTCATCATTTGAAAGCTTTTCAAGACTCTGCTTTACAGCCTCAACCGAACCCTGAACGTCCGCCTTAACGATAATAGGCAGTTCCTTCATGTTGCCCTCGTCAATCTGACTGAACAGGTTATCAAGTGATACCTTAACAACGGAATTGAACTGAGCCTCCTGAGCCTCCTGCTTTCTCTCTGCCGCAACATCACGCGCAAGCTTTTCATCCTTGACAACGAGAATATCATCGCCGCCTGTCGGAGCCTCGTTAAGTCCCTGGATCTCAACAGGTGTTGACGGACCCGCTTCCTTAACGCGTCTGCCCTTATCGTTTGTCATAGCTCTTACGTGACCTACAGATGTTCCTGCGATTATTATATCACCCTGTCTTAATGTACCGTTCTGTACAAGTACCGTGGCAACAGGACCCTTGCCCTTATCAACACGCGCTTCGATAACAGTACCCTTTGCAAGACGGTTAGGATTAGCCTTAAGCTCCTTCATATCCGCAACGAGAAGAACCATTTCGAGAAGTCCGTCTATATTCTGCTTGAACTTAGCACTGATCTCAACACAGATCGTGTCACCGCCCCATTCCTCGGGAACGAGACCGTATTCCATAAGATTCTGCTTAACGCGCTCAACATTCGCATTTTCCTTATCGACCTTGTTTATTGCAACAATTATATCGACATTTGCAGCCTTCGCATGGTTTATAGCCTCAACCGTCTGCGGCATTATGCCGTCATCCGCGGCTACAACAAGAATTGCAACGTCTGTTACCTGAGCGCCGCGCGCACGCATGGTTGTGAACGCTTCATGACCCGGTGTATCAAGGAAGGTTATATCACGGTCATTGAGCTTAACGCTGTATGCACCGATATGCTGAGTAATACCGCCTGCCTCGGTTGTCGTTACGTTTGTATCACGGATAGCGTCAAGAAGCGATGTTTTACCGTGGTCAACGTGACCCATAACTACTACAACCGGCGGACGGGAAACAAGCTCCTCTTCCTTATCCTCTGTGTCTATTTCCATAAAGAGACGATCCTCTTTTGAAAGGACTATCTCTTTCTTTACGGTTATATCAAACTCACCGGCAATAAGCTCCGCCGTATCGTAATCAATTGTCTGGTTCACTGTTGCGATTACGCCCAAAAGGAACAGCTTCTTAACAACTTCTGCTGCGCCCTTGCCCATTCTCTGAGCAAACTCACCTACGGTTATAACATCAGGAACCTCTATTTCCGTTATCACAACCGGCTTCGGCTTAGGAGTATGCTTATTGCGCTTATCGTCCTTCTTGAACGGATTCTTGCTCTGCTTCTTATCATTGCCTTTTCTGTCGTTCTTATTCTTCTTTTTATCGCGTCTTCCCATATTCTCATCTTCATACTTTGAAAGACGCTCATTCTTTTCAAGCTTATCAAGATCAAAGTTAGAGCTTCTTGTATCTACTGTTCTGCTCTTCTTTTCACTCTTAACCACGAATTCCTCGGAGGTGTCGCTGCGGTCAACATTTGAAAGATCAACTCTTACGCCGCTCTGCTTCTTAGCCTGGTCGCGATGCTTTTTCTTTTCCTTTTCCTTGCGGAGCTTTTCCTCAGCCTTGCGCTTTGCGCGCGCTTCAGCTTCAGCAGCCTCACGAGCTGCCTTCTTAGCCTCTGCCTTTGCCTTTTCCGCAGCCTCTTGTGCAGCCTGTTCAGCTTTTGCCTTTTCCTCGGCTTCCTTTGCTGCCTTTTCCGCCGCAGCCTTTTCCGCCTTAACGGCTTCCGATCTCATTGCATCAATTTCTTCAGCAGTAAACAGGGCTCCCTGAGTAAGAATATCTACAACCAAAGATGCCTGCTCATCAGAAACATTGCTCGTAGCACCTTTAACATGCTCACCGTATTCCGCAAGCTTTGCAATAACATCCTTATTTACCGCCTTGAATTTTTTTGTAATTTCTCCAAGTTTAGTTGTTGACGTATCTGCCATACCACATCACCCTTTCTCTGCTTCGCATAAGATATATATATCTAAAATCGCCTTAGCGAAATTGTTGTCATTTACCGAAACAACAGCGCGGTCTCCTCCGCCTGTTGCATGACCGAGAGTTGCCATATCGGATATTTCAATTAGTTTTATTTTGTAATAGCGGCATGAGTCCCGCACTGATTTTTTTGTGTTTTCGGATGCGTCTTGTGCCAGAATTACAAGCCTTGCCCTGCCAGATTTGATCATCTTATCGCATATAAAGGCTCCGGTTGAAACCTTTCCAGCCCGCTTTGCAAGTCCGAGCATTCCGAATAATTTTTTCAAATCATATCCTCCAACTGTCTGTAAAAGCCATCGCATACCGCAAGCTTCAAGTGCTTTTCCGGAATACGCTTTTTCTCTGCCTGTCGTATACATTTAATGTCACGGCATATATACGCGCCTCTGCCCTGCATTTTTCCGTCTGCGTCAGGCACGGCTGCATTTGCTTCTTTATCCGCCGCTATCCGCAGCAGCTCATGAGCCGGGCGGCGTGTTCGGCAGGCTATGCACATTCTCTCCGGTACGTACATCATTCTCCTGCACTTATATCTATCTTCCAGCCCGTAAGCTTTGCAGCCAGTCTTACATTCTGACCTGATTTACCTATAGCCAATGAAAGCTGATATTCCGGAACAATAACCTTTGCGATCTTTTCCTGTTCGTTTATTGTGCAGGAAACAACCTTTGACGGCGAAAGCGCGGCCGTTATAAACTCAGCCGGATCCTCGCTCCATTTAATTATATCAATCTTCTCAGTTTTAAGCTCATCATTGATCGCCTGAACCCTGAGCCCCTTGGGACCTATACATGCACCCTGCGCGTCAACATCGGGATCAGTTGAGTGAACGGCAATCTTTGTTCTTGAACCGCCCTCGCGCGCGATCCCCTTTATCTCAACAATTCCCTCTTCAATCTCAGGAACCTCCAGTTCAAAAAGCTTTTTAACAAGACCCGGATGAGTTCTTGAAAGAATAAGCTGTGTGCTCTTCTGATCCGATCTTATATCGCTCACATAGAATTTGAGCTTATCGCCCGGTTTGTATGCTTCGTTTTCCGGCTGCTCGCGCTTAGGCAAAACCGCCTCTGTCTGATCATACTTCTCAACGTCAACATACACCTTATCATCATCAACAAGAATTACAGTACCTGATACTACACCAAGTGAACGACCGGGATTATCGCCATAGATAATGCCGCGCTCCGCTTCACGGATTCTCTGAGTAACAACCTGCTTTGCAGTCATTGCGCTCATTCTTCCGAAGTCTTTCGGGGTAACCTCTATATTTACTATATCATCAAGCTCGTAATCGGCTGAAATCTTTCTTGCATCTTCAATCGAAATCTGCTCTCTTGCATCTTCTACGAGTTCAACGACAACCTTCTTTGCATAAACATGAATTTCGCCCGTTTCACGGTCAATTTCAACAAGCACATTCAGTGCGTCATTCTTGCCCTTGTAATAGTTCTTCTTATATGCCGCTACAAGCGCCGCTTCAAGAGCCTCTATAATAATATTTTCATCTATGCCGCGTTCCTCGCACAAATCCTTTATCGCTTTAAATAAGTCATTCATCTTCGTTGCTCCTGTTCTTAAAAAGTAAATTTTAATCTTATATATGCCGCTTC
>JAFLUC010000058.1:9663-15855 GCA_022509005.1 Oscillospiraceae bacterium
TATGAAACATCAACAATATATACCCCCTGCTCCTCTGCTGTTTTAAGAGCAAGAGCAAGAGCCTGTTCTTCTATTATACTTGATTTACTTGCCATATCCGCCTCGTTAATAACATAATTAAAGAGTGCGTAAAACGCACTCTTAGAAATCAGGAAACCGGATTTCTAATATCCGACATCCTCCTCTATTCCGAATATATCCATGATACCATAATTTCTCGTTTTTGTCAAGCATCATAAATATATATCGTTATTTTGTACAATTTTAGCATGCTACATACAGCTTTGATAGTAAATTATTCGCTGTAAACCGCGCCGTCAGGGGCATCATCACTCTCCGTTGAGGTATAACCTGAATTATCGGTATAGGAATCAACGGTCTGGACTATTCCTCTTATGAGGCACAACTCGTCATTTGTGACCTCGTTTCCTTTATAGACCGAAAGAGAATCCATGTTTGTCGTTCTTACATATCCTCCGGTTGTCATGTATCCGCCTGCGCCGAGAGCTGGAGTTCTGTTTTTCGGATCGCCGTACCACATATTCTGTCCCGGTACTCCGAAAAGCGTCTGAACCTGAAGCTGAAGCTTTGCCATGTTCGGAATAAGAACATCGCCGTTTGACGAATCATATGTCGCGTCAGCAACAACTGTTTCCGCATGAATTCCGGCTGATGTAAAGTCTGTGAGATACTTTGAATACTTGATTACATCCTTTACAGAAAGATTTGTTTTAAGGTCCGACATTATATCGGAATATATTGCCGGTATTTTCTGAATAACCGTAACATTAAGCTTCTGGTCAACAAGCGTTTTTAAAAACTCCTGCTGAACAGCGATTCTGTCCTCATCTCCGCGCGGATAGCCTCTGCCATGATTGTCCTTTCTGTAGCGAAGAAGATGCACAACCTGCTCACCGTTAAGATTCTGATTTCCCGGTTTGAGATTTATGTGAAGATTTTGTACAGGATCGTCATAAACCATTCCCACGCCATCACCGTAAACATCAGGAATTGTAAAGTTTACAGGCCCGAGATCATCTATGACCTTAGCCACTGCATTAAATGAAAAATCTATATAATAGTTTATCGGTACACCGGTAATTCTTGTTACCGCCTCGCATGCGGCAACAGGACCGCCTATCTGTCCGTTAGTTTCATACGCATGCGCGGCATTTATTTTCTGATAACGATTGCCGATAAACATTCTTAGATCTCGTGGTATAGACAACAGATTAACCGTATTCGCTCCTGTATCATAGCACGCCAGCATCATAGCGTCAGTTCTTAATCCGTCCTCGTCTGTACACATCAAAAGGACATTTATTGTACCACCGTTCGTAAGCGCAACCGTACCGTCAGCATTAAGTCTGACACTTTGATCTTCACCGGTCCAGTTGAAACCCATAAGAACGAAGAATGCAAGCAACATAGCTCCGAGCACCGAGCCAAGCACCTGGAAATATTTCTTTATACTGAATTTCATATACGTTTATTACCTCATTATCCCGTAGTGTTAAACATTATATTTCTATTATTATATCATACCGATTATTCAAATTCAAGCCTTTATTTCATAATTTTTAATATATTGTCTACCGCTACGGTGATGCCGAGCTTTGCTGATTCGTATGTCAGTCCTCCCTGCATATACGCTATATACGGCTCTCTTATCGGCGCGTCCGCCGAAAGCTCAATTGACGAACCTTGCACAAACGCGCCCGCCGCCATGATCACCTGATCCTGATATCCCGGCATATCCCACGGCTCGGGATTTACAAAGCTGTCAACCGGTGCTCCCTTCTGTATGCCCTGTATAAAAGCAATCATTTTATCCTTATCATCGAACTTGACCGATTGGATTATATCATGTCTTTCTGCCTCCGGCTTCGGGTCTGCCTCAAATCCAAGACCCGTAAATACCGCCGAGCACAAAGCCGCCGCCTTCAATGCCTGGAGCGTAGTGTGCGGGGCCATGAAAAAACCTTGATATGCCTTATGATTAAAGCCCATAGTTGCTCCGCATTCCCGGCCTATACCCACACAAGTGAGCCGGTACGCGCAAAGCTCGATAAGATCATGTCTGCCGGCTATATATCCGCCTGTCGGAGCAATGCCGCCGCCGGGATTTTTTATCAGCGACCCCGCAATAAGATCGGCGCCGTATGCGGTAGGCTCCTCTGTATCAACAAACTCACCATAGCAATTATCCACGATACACAGAGTTTCAGGTGATATATCCTTTACAAACTTTATTATCTCGCCGATTTTCTTTGAGCTGTAGGTCGGTCTCCATCCATATCCCTTTGAACGCTGCAGCATAACAGCGTGGATTTTCTTTTCTTTAAGCAATTTTTCTATTGCCGTATAATCAGGCTCGCCAGAAACAAGGTCAATCTGCTCATAATTTATGCCGAAATCCTTCAATGAACCATTTCCGTCCTCACCCGCTATGCCTATTACCTCCTCAAGAGTATCATAGGGCTTACCGGTAATTGCAGCGAGCGTGTCCCCCGGGCGCAGAACCGCGTAAAGCATTGTTGCGAGAGTATGCGAACCGTTCACCCACTGCTGACGTACAAGCGCGTCCTCCGCGCCAAACGCCTGCGCAAAAATCTTATCAAGCGTATCTCTGCCGTCATCATCATAGCCATACCCGGTTGTGGGCACAAAATGCCGCTCCGATACGCGATTATCAGAAAACGCCTTCATCACCTTGAGCTGATTTATCTCAGCATTTTCTTCAAGACTTTTAAATGTGCCGCGAACCGTTTCCTCGGCAGCGTTTACTATATCAACGGCGCGTTTTGACACGCCGAAATTCTCAATTATATAAAGGTCCTTATTCATCATTAGCTCCTAATATATTAATCATATATTCATGTATTTTTCCGTTTGACGCGCATATATCCGACGGAACCTGATAACTCGGCTCATCTCCGATAAAATCCGTAACGCAGCCTCCGGCTTCGCGTACAATCGCAATACCCGCCGCGTAATCCCACGGCTTAAGATTTTTTTCAAAAAAGCCATCTATTCTTCCGCATGCGAGATAGCATAAATCCAATGCCGCACTACCGCAGCGGCGGATGTCCTCGCACTCAATAAAAAACTTTTTTATAAGCTCGAAATTTTTATCCGCCAGATCTTTCCTGTACGGTGATGTTCCCACGCTTACAAGTGACTTCGCAAGAGTTTCAGCATCGGTTACATGTATAGGTCTGCCGTTTAAAAAAGCGCCCTTGCCTTTTTCGGCATAGAAAAGCTCGTCTGAAAACGGATTGTAAACGACCCCGAGCACCGGTTCGCCGTTATCAACAAGGCCTAATGATACCGCGCTCATTTTGTAGTCATGTATCAGATTTGTTGTGCCGTCGATCGGATCAAGAATCCATACCTTACCTGACGGATCAATTTCCGAATTATCCTTCTCCTCACTCATAAACTGGATATCAGGATAAAGCTCCGCTAATCTCGGCTTTAAAAATTCCTGTATCCCCATATCCACCTTCGTTACAAAATCAGCAAGACCTTTTACGGTCACATCATGCGCGGAGTCAGTATCTGCCGCAATCTTTTTAGTCTCTTTTATTAGTTCAAGCAATTTTTCCATTATAGTTCCTCATTCAGGGTATATATACTTATATGTGTTTCTCATATCATAATACCCCATAAAATCCTTATGTATCTCACCGTCAATCGTGAATTTTACAAATCTTATTCCCTTAAGCTCCGTAAGAGAATTTACAAGCTGGTATATGAGTAAACGCTCAATATCACGGCTGTCCGGAATTGTCTTTTTTATGTACGAATCAAGGTTTACATAGGCTGTATTATCCTGTGTTCTCACTGTTACACAATTTTTACGGTTCGGAATTATACGGCGGATCTGTTCATTATAATCTCTGCCTTTAATAATAGCAGCCACAACTGCCTCCGCCATATGCTGAGTATCCGAATCAATAATTTCCTCGTCATACGGTAAAAGCCGGTTAAGCTCCGCGTCAACATAATATACCTTTATAGTTGTTTTAGGCATGTCCTCTGCTCGTGAGCATGCCATTACACAGCAGCCGATACCAAGCGCCATAATAATTAAAAATAATATCTTACGCATAACAAATCCTCCATATATTAAGCATAGCAAAAAGCTCCGCTATACAAATATATGAAGGATCTGCTTAAATTATGCCTGTTGTAATGCCATTTTTACTGCTTTCGCAAGCTGATCAGGGCACGATGTACCTCTGCCGCGGCAGTCAATGCCTTCAAGACGTTTAACAATGTCCTCCGCCTTCATCCCTTCACAAAGAGCGCCGACACCCTGCGTATTGCCGTTGCAGCCTCTTGTGAAAACCACGTTTTTAACAATACCGTCTTCAAGGTCAAAATCAATCTGAGCGGAACATACGCCGCTCGGCTGGAATGAATATCTCATCTATGATTCTCCTCTTAATTACTCGCCTATAGTGAGCGGGGTTGTGTCAAGACTGAGGTTTTTACCTTTATAGGTCTTATCCGATGTGCCGGTCGTGCACATTATACTTGACTCATAACCAATAACCGAGTGGAAACTATTACCAAGCGCTATTGTTCCGCTTTCACCATTTATAGATTTAAACGTTGCCTTATACGCGTGTCCGCCTGTTTTACGCCCGTTTGTCTCATCAATCGTGACAAATACAACCTTCGCGCCATTATTATAATCCAAATTTTCTACGGACAAGCCTTCAAATTCCTCATCATTGTCATTAATTAATGATCCGCTGTCTACTACATATTCAAACTTGTCCTTATCATATACAAATGTCGCTGTAACACCGCTGATAAATGAATCTTCCGGTATATTCTTTGCATCTACATATATCGTGAATTCTTCCCCAGCCTCTAATGCGCCTGTCTTATCAGTTGAAAGCGACATTTGCACGAGTGAATCCGCGTCCGGCGCCGTATATGTATAGCCTTCAAGAAGAATAGGATCGCCTGTTGTGATATTTACAGCATAAGCGCCACCATCCCATTCAACCGTGCAGTCAAATGCTTCCGAAACAGCTCTTAGCGGAATCATGGTTCTGTCGTTTATGATTTGAGCCGGAACCTCAAGAGTGTAATCGTTTTCTTCCTTTTCAAAGAGTGATTTAAATCTTGATATTTTCATAACATCACTATCAATTGTGATAATTACTTCTTTAACACCTGTTTCTGAGGTTACCGTTACTGCTCTGGATGCATCGTTCCAATCCACCTTGCAGCCCATTGCCTCGAAAACGCCTCTTGCTGGAACAAGCGTTACATCATCAACAATTTTTGCATTCTGATCCGCAAAAATTATTTTGCTGCCGTTAACAATGACATCAGGCTCTCCGTTTTCTTTGTCTGCTGCAAAAACGGACACGCCGCAGGCAGCTGTCATTGAAAGAGCTGTAATTAAGCTTAGTATTTTTTTCATTTTTATCCTCCATTCCACCGCTATGCGGCGATATAAATTATAAGTAAAAATTTTATTTACATACTTACATTATACCACACAGAAATCATTAATGCAAGATGTAATATTTATTTTCGCATTAAAAAGCCGCTCCCTTTCGGGAACGGCTTTTATTTTTCAGCTTAATATCAGATCATTCTTCAATCAATTGATTAAAGACCAATTGACTGGAAATACTGATAGATGATGCATGCAGCCTGAGCTCTTGTAGCTGTTGCCTTCGGTGCGAATGTACCATCCTCCATACCGTTGATTACACCTGCTGCGCTGAGTGTGTTAACTGCATTTACTGCATACTCGCTGATGTTCCAAGCGTCTGAGAAGTCGCGGATTGCGCCTGTCTGAATTGTAACATTCTTATATGTGATAGCTCTGTACATCATCGCAGCCATCTGCTCACGTGTGATAAGATCATTCGGAGCAAACTCTGTATCTGAAATACCGTTGATTACACCTGCTGCTGCAGCTGCCTCAACATACGGATAGAACCAATCTGAAAGCGTTACATCAGCAAATGTCTGCATGTTGCCTGTGTTTGTTGAGATGCCGAATGCTATGCATACCATCTTAGCAAACTCAGCTCTTGTAACTGTAGCGTTCGGATCAAATACTGTCTCTGAACGTCCGTTTATGATACCCATTGTAGCAAGTCTGTTAATAGCCGGTACTGCCCATGAAACACTGCCGAGATCCTGGAAGTTTACGCC
>JAFLUC010000059.1 GCA_022509005.1 Oscillospiraceae bacterium
GTGATGCAGCGACCGATTCGGCAATAGGCGAAGCCTATACTGCACCGGAAAGTCCTGCGATAACCTACAACATGAATCTGGACTGGAAGTTCTATGACACGCAGAAATACATGTCATGTCCGGTACAGGAGGCATGGGAGTCTGCAAAAAAGGACGGAAAGCAGTTCTATGAGGTAGGATATGATGATAGTAGCTGGGAATCAGTCTCCATTCCGCATGGAATAAACGGTGAAGACGCGTTCACGTCCAACACAAGAGACGCCGGCGGCGGTATGGGAAGAATGGGTGTTTTCCTTTACAGAAAGACATTTACTGTTCCTGCTGCAGCGGCAGGCGGCAAGGTATTCTTCGAGATGGAGGGTATCCGTCAGGCAGCTTATGTTTGGGTAAACGGACAAAAGGTCGGCTATTATGAGGCAGGTATCGCAGCGTTCGGATTTGATCTTACAAAGTATGTAACGCCGGGCGAGACCGCTCTTATCGCGATTGCAAACGACTGCTCGGCAACAAGCGGAAACTCGCAGCGATATGCCTATGAAACAGTTCCCGGAGATTCATGGGGTTCGAGCTATACACCGGATAACTTCAAAACTTCTCATGCAGGTGAATCGGGAATTGTCGGCACGGGCTATCAGTGGAACGTAAGAAGCTTTAACGAAACACAGGCGGGACTCGTATATGACGCGTATCTGCATATAACAGGCGGCGTTTATCAGACGCTTCCGCTTTATAACAACTTAAAGACCACAGGTAACTACATATACGCGGATAATTTCGACATTCGTGCCGGAAAAGCAACAATTAATGTTGATGCAGAGGTTAGAAACGAGTCGGCAAAAGACGGAGAGTATACGCTTGAGGTTGCGGTTGTTGACCACGAGGGAAATCTCGCGTATAATTTCGAGAGTAAAGCGACAATGGTTGCAAAGGCATCAGATACGGATACTGTATATGAGACCGCGGTTGAGAGTGATGTATATACAGATAGTAAGCTCCCGGTAACTACAGAGCTTGACGGTGTAGCAGACCCGTCTCTGCTTGATCAGATCAACGATGCTTCCAAGCGTCCGGGATATACTCCTGACGTTGACAAAACCGGTCATCATAAGTATTATACTTACAGCGAAAACTGGACTGAATGGGCGACAATCCCATCGGGTTTTGAAAAAAGACCATATGACGATAGAGGCTACCGCTATGAGTACCGTGACAGCAATAAAAAAATTGTAAGCTACGATTCATCAGCGGCAAGGGAATACAGACTGCTTCTTAATGTTTATCAGACAAGACATAACGAAAGCTTTGCAACAGAGGTTATAACACCTGATGTTACGCATATCACCGCAAGCTATGAGGCTTCGGATGTACGATTCTGGACTGATACAGATCCGTATCTCTACACAGTATATACTATATTAAAAGATGCTGACGGCAATGCTGTTGACGTACAGAAGAAGGAAACCGGTTTCAGAAAGGTTACATATGACGCTAATCAGGGTGTGCTTATAAATGACAGAGCTGTATGGCTTAAGGGTTACGCTCAGCGTTCAACAAACGAATGGGCTGTAATCGGTGTAGCTACAGATTGGCTCCAGGATTACGATATGGCGCTCTTAAAGGCGAATAACGCGAACTTTATCCGCTGGATGCATGTTGCTCCGAAGCCTGCAGAGGTTCGTTCATCAGATAGGTATGGCGTTATCGTTGTATGTCCGGCAGGCGATAAGGAGGGTGACGTAGAAGGAAGAAGCTGGTCGCAGCGTGCCGAGGCAATGCGTGATGCTATGATCTACTTCAGAAACAGCCCGTCTGTATTGTTCTGGGAAACGGGTAACAGTGCTATAAATATGCATCATGCAAAGGAAATGGCTGAGCTAAGAGACAATATTGATTCTAAGGGAATGCGCTTTATAGGAGCACGTTCGACAAGAAATACTCCAAGTCAGCTTAATTACGAGTACAACTATGCCGGAACTATGTACGGAAACTACGGCAGCGATGCGAAGGCTGCAATGACTACAAACGGCAAAATGGGCCCGATTATGGAAACAGAGTATGCGCGTGAGGAATCACCAAGACGTGTGTGGGATGATTATTCACCCCCGGATTACGATTATGTAAACAAGACTCTTACAAACGGAAAGAGTAAGGAAGACGGCTATGACGCGCATGACCGTACTCAGGAGGATATAACCGTGAGCAATATCAGAGAGTACAACGGTTACTACTCGAACCGCGCAGGCCACGGCAGCAGCATATACTCGGCTGAGGCGATGATGGTATGGTCGGATTCTAACATGCACGGAAGAAACTCCGGTTCGGAGAACTGCCGTACATCAGGTCGTGTTGACCCGATAAGGCAGACAAAAGAAATGTTTGAAGGTACAAGAGTTGCTCATTCAGATGAGCCGGCCGTTCACATTATCGGTCACTGGAGCTATCCGCAGTATGGTGATGACACATATAACTATTTTGATAAAACAAGCAACGGAACATATGCGGTATATAACAAGAATAAGAAATTAAAGCGTGATCCGTTCAATAAGACAGTTTATGTTATAGGCTCGGTAGATGTTACAAAGGTAGAGCTTTACAGAATTGACGGCGAAGAAGAAACCTTACTCGGCACAGACGACACAGCTGACAGCACATTCATCTATCAGTTCGATAAGATCGACGTAACTCAGGGTGATGGTGTTATCGCAAGAGCGTATAATGCGAGAGGCGAGGTAATCGCTACAGATGAAATCGCGCGTACAGGCGACGCTGTATCGATAAGACTTACACCGCATACATCGGTAAAGGATGTAGACGGCGAAACAGTTGATAACTGGAAGGCTGACGGAGCCGATATAGCCTACTTTGATGTAGAGGTTGTTGACGCGAAAGGAAACGTATGTGCGCTCAACTATGACAGAATTAACTTTACATGGAGCGGTGAGGGTGAGTACCTCGGCGGTTATAACTCAGGTATGGGCGCTGGCTGTTTCCCGAACTCAATGGAATCAGATGGACTTTCATTCTACTTCGACGGAATAAAGGACAACAGCACAACGATCCGTAAGTCGTATGTTTATGCTGAGAACGGAACAAACAGAATTTTCGTAAAGTCAACAAGAAACGCAGGTACATTTACATTAACAGCGAATATGGATATATCCGGAATGGCTCCGGCAACGGCTTCAATCACATCTGTTCCGGTTGAAATAGACAGCGAAACAGGATTGACACTTGAAATGCCGTCACATCTTAAGCCGGGCTTATCATCAGACAGACCGACAACATCAACTGTCGCTCCAATGAAACCGCTGCTTAATAAGCTTAAGATTGATTGGTCAAAGGTTGTAACTGTGAAAGATGTTGACACGAATGTATATTATACCGTTCTTGTAAACGGCACGGAGATTGCACTTGCAGATAAGATGCGTGCAAGAAGCAGCACCATGGACGGCGGCGCGTACGGTCCTGTTGCACCAGTTCTTGATGCGCTGGGAATTCCGTATACAAAGAACGCGGACGGCACGGAGCTGACATTTACCGCTGACGGAACAGACTTTATAATAAGAGCAGGCAGTAACCAGCTCTATTGGGGCAGCGAGTCAAACGAGACGATCGACGGCGCGTCCGTGACAAACGGCGAACTGTTTGTACATTATAACGGTGTATTCCAGTATGTAAACAGTGTAAACGTATCAACGGACAAGGAAAACCACACGGTTAACATCACAGCACAGTAAGGAGGTACGAAAAATGAAAAAATTAGTATCAATATTAAGTTCAGCTGCTATATTCGCGTCCTTACTCGCTGTGCCGGTATCAGCTGAGTATATAGAAGCGGAGTATGACGTTGAAATATTCAATGAAACATTTGATGACGGAAATACCGAGGGTATGGACGGATCTCCGGCTAAGCAGCTTACGGCCGAGGAGCGCGTTATGGAGATTAAAGAGACCTCCGCGTTTACAAATGGATTTTATCTGTCATTTGATTTCAGATTTGACTCTGATGGCGGCAGTGTCCCGGGATATTTTGAAATTGATAAGAAAAAGAACAACGGCGACATGGATAAGCTCGGTCCGAAATTTACTTTGGATAACGGGAGCTTAAAGAACCAAACCGGCGGCAGCTCATATGATACAGTAGGTCAGCTTTCTCCGGATACATGGTATACGGCGGAGCTTGAAGGTACAATGGTCGTTGCGGGCGCGGCTGTTATAATGAGTGTATATGACAGCGACGGCAATGCTGTTATCGACAGTAAAAACATCAGTCTCCGCCAGTTCTACGGCGGCAGCAGCAACGGTCTGCCCGATACGCTGCGCGGATATATGGTAAGCTTCGATAATATCAAAATGATAGCTAAATATCCGGACAACATTACAATCGAGACTGAGTCAGATGAAATAACATCGGGTCAGTCATTGCCGCTCAGCTATTCAATGACTCGTCTTGACGCTGCTATAGCAAAGTATGATGTTGAATGGTCATTGTACGATGAAGCGGGAGAGGCAGAGCTTGTAAGCGAGGATGTTTACATTTCATCAGAAAATGTTCTCGTAACAAACCGCGTTGATGATGATGTAACTGTAACAGTACGCGCATCGGCGACATTCGGTGAAAAGGAGCTTGTCGGCACGAAGCAGATCACTATAAAGGGTGTAAGCGTAGGCGATGAGTTATTTGATGATGTCACAATATCAGGTCCTGATTCCGTAAAGGCAGGAGAGAAGGCTGAATATACATTCACCGCGACAAAGGGCGGAGTAGATGTGACAGATTCACTCGCAGACAGTGATTTTACTTGGGCGATCTATACCGCTGATGATATGAACCCGAATAACAATTCGGCAATGTCAATATCAAGCGGAAAGACAGCAACACTGGAGATTGCTGACGGAGTTATCCCGCAAACGATTAATGTAAGATTAAGCAGCGCGTCAGGCTTTGTGTTCAAGTCAAAGCCGGTTGCAATAGAATGGTCTGATTCACAGAAGGAAACTGTTCTTGCGTATAACGCATGCGAAACCGCGATAGACACGGCAACAAGAGTTGAATCAATTGACGGCTCACAGGCTTATCAAACAACAACAAACACATATATCGGGTTCGGCACACGCACTGATTATGTTTTAACCGAGTTTGATATACGCTTTGTAAATGAGGGCAGCGCTGTTTACTTTGAGCGCGACACCACAGGCGGCGGAAAATGGAACACAAGCTTCCATTTCAGAGGCGGAGATATTACAACGCAGTCAGGCGGCAGCAACTATCCATCACTCGGTCTCGGCATCCCTGTAACATCAGAGGATTGGCTGCACTTTGAAGTGCTCTACAGCCCGTCTAACGCATCTTGTAATGTTACAAAGTATAACGCGGACGGAACTCTCGGAGATACGATCAAAAAGCTCAATATTGAAAGAAGAAACGGTGAAGGCTACGGCTGCTTGAATATCTGGGGCGGTGTAATCATCGACAATATCAAGATTTCACTTCCGGTGGCAAATGAGCTTACGCTCACAACTCCGCGAGAATCAATACTTGCCGGTGAAGAGCTTCAGCTTACCGCAACGATATCAAGAAACGGCTTACCGATCAATGACGCTAGCGGTCTTACATGGCAGCTGCTTGACGAGGAAGGTTTGCCGATCATAGACGATGACGCGCCTGTTAAGATCAGCGATTCAGGTCTTTTAACGACAGATCCGCTTGCTGACGCGCAGACAGTTACCGTACAGGTGTCAACTGCGTCAAGCAAGCAGACGGTCACAATAGAGATTAAAACGAGTGAAATATTTAATATTACAAACATAGGTATTAACGAAGAGGGAACAAAGATCGTTAAGCTGTATGTAGACAAGAACTTCAACTATTTCGATGAGGTTACATTCATCGTTGCAATCCACAATGCGGAAGGTGTTCTGACGGGTGTTGCGGTAAGAAGCATGTATGGCGACGCTTTACAGCTTGGTTCAAATGAGCTTGCGCTTGATTTGGAGCTGCCTGCAGACTTCAATTCTGATACGGATGAAGTAAGCGTTATGGCATGGACTACGTTCTGATTAAAAAAATAATGGAAGTATAAAAACCTCCTTAATAAAACATTGTTTTGGCAAAGCGGCATAGGATTCTATGCCGTTTTGTTAATATAAAAATTTCGTGATTATATCTAAAAAAAACTATTGCATAACGGCTTTTTTTATGATATAATGTAAAAAATTTATCAATAAAAAAAGGAGGACACGAACAATATGAAGAAAAGACTGGTAACTACCGCGGTGGCGGCAATTACTGCATTATGCGCGGTAAATGCGTCGGCATTTACGTTCCCTGATCCTGACTGGGGTGCATTATTAAAAGAACGTCAAAAGATGATAAACGAGGTGGATTTTGAACTGTATACAGAGGGCAGTATAGATTCCGCGCCGTATTATGGGGCAAAATATGAACCGCGCGGCGGTGCGTATATAGGAATGATTACGGAGCAATCAAACGAATACAGACCCCTCGGAAGCTACCTGACTTATATTGAGGATATGGGTCAGCCTGATTTCTATTATCCGGCAAACCAGATGATAAGATCGGATAATGTCATTACGATGGCAGGCTGGACAATAAATGATATAAATAGTATTAATTATGATACTATGCGTTCAGTTCTGCAAACGCTTAATTCATACAATAAACCGATAATTGTCCGCTTTGCAAACGAGATGAATACCAATCCAAGCGGTGACGAGCCTTCAAAATATGTCGAGGTGTTCAGAACCGTTGCTGACATGGTTCATGAGTATGATAATCTTGCGGTATGCTGGTCGCCTACAGATTTGGGCGCGCTTAATCGAGGCTTTGAACTCTATTATCCCGGTGATGAATATGTTGACTGGGTGGGGGTGAGCTGCTATACAAAGAAATATTTCGGTGCAAGCAATGTTAATGAAGTCAAGGATACTGAATATTTCATGACCGGGGATTACGGCTGGGCAACGAATAGAATAAAGCCGTTTATGAAATTTCTTGAGGAAAACAATATAAATAAGCCCGTAATGATAAGCGAGGGCGGTGTTGCGACAGATGTTGTATATGGTGATAATATGGATGACTGGGCGAGACCGAGACTCAGAAATATGCTTTATTCGCTCGTCATGAGATATCCGCAGATTAAAATGATCAACTATTTTAACAAATATCAGAATGAGAGTGAGATTTATACTCTCGACAATCATGATTATGCAAAGGCGATATATAAAGAGGCTGCATCAAGCGGTGCGTATATAAGGGCATACGATGCCACGCCTGATTTTGTGTTCCGTAAAGCATCAGATGGAGAAACGCTCATTGCCGATGCATCCGGCAATGTTCCGCTGTACACACTTGCGTATATACCGCATCAGCCTGAGTTTACGGTGAATTATTCTGTTGACGGAAATTGGTTTGGAATGTCAGATTCGATCCCGTATAAGACACAGCTTAACATCAGCGGATTATCCGACGGCGCGCACAAGCTGAAGATCTCGGGATATTATCAGGAGAAGGAATACACCTTCTATAAGAGAGGCAGCGCGATCCGATTCGGCGCAGAGCCGGATGTTGTCGTACCGGAAGCATCAGGCATAAAGGTTGTGCTGAATGGTCACACCATGAGCTTCGATCAGCCACCGGTGATTATCGATGAGCGGACACTTGTTCCGATGCGCGCGATATTTGAGTCGCTCGGCGCAGAGGTAATCTGGAACGGTGATACAAGAACCGTAACCGCGATAAGACCGGACAAAATTATCACAATGCAGATAGATAATAATCTCATGTATGTAAATGGCGCGGTGTTGGAGCTTGACGTTCCGCCGCAGATCGTAAACGATTTTACCATGGTTCCCGTAAGAGCCGTTTCAGAATCGCTCGACTGCACCGTTAACTGGGACGGCGATACACAAACGGTTTATATAACAGGACAGATAGGTTGATTTTAAAACACAAAGAACTCGCAGGTATAAAGCCGCGGGTTCTTTGTGTTTTGCTGTTTTTTTTCGCAAAAAGGTATTTACTATTTCAAAAGCTTGTGATATAATATAGTGTATATTATTATGTAATTTTTTCACGTTAAGATTTGTGCCGTCGTATGGCGGCGGAATGGAGGATTAAAATATGGGAATGACCATGACGCAGAAGATCCTGGCTAAGGCGGCAGGATTGGAGTCGGTAAAGGCGGGTGACCTTATATTGGCTAAGCTGAATCTCGTGCTCGGCAACGATATTACAGCCCCGGTAGGTATTCGTGAGTTTAAGAAATTAGGACTTGATGATGTGTTCGATAAGAGCAAGATAGCGCTTGTGCCCGATCACTTCACTCCGAATAAGGATATTAAATCAGCAGAACAGGCGAAAGTTGTGCGTGATTTTGCAAATGAACTTGATATTGTGAACTATTTCGAGGTCGGCGAGGTCGGCATCGAGCATGCACTTCTGCCGGAAAAGGGACTTGTTGTCGCAGGTGACGTTGTTATCGGCGCTGATTCACATACTTGTACATACGGCGCGCTCGGCGCGTTCTCAACAGGAGTCGGCTCAACCGATATGGCTGCCGGTATGGCATCGGGTAAGGCTTGGTTCAAGGTGCCGGAGGCTATTAAGTTTAATTTGACTGGTAAGTTCAAGCCGTACACGAGTGGTAAGGATCTTATCCTTCACATTATTGGTATGATCGGAGTTGACGGCGCGCTTTATAAGTCGATGGAATTTGTCGGTGAGGGTGTGCATAATCTCACAATGGACGACCGCTTCACAATAGCAAATATGGCGATTGAGGCGGGCGCGAAAAATGGCGTATTCGAGATCGATGATCTCACAAGAGAGTATATGAAGGAGCATTCGGACCGTGAATTTATCGAATTTGCGGCAGATGATGACGCAGAGTATGCAGAGGTTATAAATATAGATCTTAGCGAGGTTCCGCACACGGTTGCGTTCCCGCATCTCCCGGAGAACGCGAGAACTCCTGAGAACTGGGGTGACGTGGCGATTGATCAGGTCGTTATCGGCTCATGTACAAATGGACGTCTTTCGGATCTCCAAAGATCTGCCGAGATTTTAAAGGGTAAGAAGGTTAAAAAGGGCATAAGAGTTATCGTATTCCCGGCTACGCAGAAGATTTATCTTGAAGCATTAAAGGACGGCACGTTATCAACACTCGTTGAGGCGGGATGTGTTATTTCAGCTCCGACATGTGGTCCGTGCCTTGGCGGTCATATGGGTATTCTTGCCGCAGGCGAACGCTGCGTTTCAACAACAAACCGTAACTTCTTAGGTCGTATGGGACACGTTGAGAGTGAGGTTTATCTGGCAAGCCCGGAAGTCGCAGCGGCATCCGCTCTTACCGGAAAGATTACCGCACCTGAGGAAGTAATGTAAAGGAGGACATAGCAATGAATGCAAAAGGTACAGTTATAAAATACGGAGATAATATAGATACTGATGTTATAATCCCTGCGCGCTATCTCAACACATCGCTTCCCGAGGAGCTTGCGCGCCACTGCATGGAGGATATAGATACGGAATTTGTAAATAAGGTTAAGCAGGGCGACATCATGGTCGGCGGAGCAAACTTCGGCTGCGGCTCATCGCGCGAGCATGCTCCGATCGCAATCAAGGCATCGGGCATATCATGCGTAATCGCTGAAAGCTTCGCAAGAATTTTCTTCCGCAACTCGTTAAATATCGGACTTCCGATCCTTGAATGCCCTGATGCGGCAAAGGATATAGAAGCAGGGGAGATTGTATCAATCAATTTCGATACAGGCGTTATAACAAACGAGACAAAGAACAAGACATATCAGGCAGCAGCATTCCCGCCGTTTATGCAGGAGCTGATCAATGCCGGTGGACTTATTAAATACATAGAATCAGGAAAAATGGGTGACTAAAATGAGTGAATTTAATATAGCATTAATCAAAGGTGACGGAATCGGTCCTGAAATAGTAAACGGTGCCGTAACAGTTCTTGACGCGGTTGCAGAAAAATACGGACATAAGTTCAATTATACGGATGTGCTTATGGGCGGCTGCGCTATTGACGCGACAGGAGTTCCGCTTCCGCAGGAAACGATTGATATATGTAAGGCATCAGACAGCGTTCTTTTAGGCGCAGTGGGCGGTCCTAAATGGGATAATTGCCCCCAGAGACCGGAAAAGGGTCTTTTAGGTATAAGAAAGGCGCTAGGTCTTTATTCAAATCTCAGACCGTCAATATTAAAACCACAGCTCAAGGATGCTTCGCCGCTTAAGGATGAGAAGCTTAAAAACGGTCTTAATGTTATGGTTGTGCGAGAGCTCACCGGCGGTATCTATTTTGGTGAGAGAAAGAATGCCGAGGATGGCTCATGGGCTTCTGATGAGGAACGCTACAGCGTAGAGGAAGTTAAGAGAATAGGCAAAATCGCGTTTGAGACGGCAATGCTCCGTGATAAGCGTGTTGTTTCAGTCGATAAGGCAAACGTTCTCGATTCCTCAAAGCTATGGAGAAGAACAATGGATGAGCTTGCAAAAGAGTATCCGGAGGTCACTCTTTCACATATGTATGTTGATAATGCTGCAATGCAGCTTGCGATAAATCCGGCGCAGTTTGATGTAATCTGTACGTCCAACATATTTGGTGACATTCTTTCAGATCTTTCATCGGCAATCGCCGGCTCAATCGGAATGCTTCCGTCAGCGTCTTTAGGTGCTTCAAAGTGCGGAATGTACGAGCCGATCCACGGATCAGCACCGGATATTGCAGGGCAGGATAAAGCTAATCCGATCGCGACAATCGTTTCAGCGGCAATGATGCTTGAAATGTCTTTTGGTCTGATTGACGAGGCAAAAGCTATAAATGATGCTGTCGATAAGGTGCTCAATATGGATTACAGAACTCCCGATATTTACAGCGAGGGTATGAAGAAGGTTGGCTGTAAGGAAATGGCAGCCCTTATTGCAAAGAACATATAATTGGAGTGAGTGATAAACGTGGCTAACGTTACACATATTTTACCGACTGTGGCAATGCGGGGAATAGTAATGTTCCCATATATGCAGCTTAATTTTGATGTCGCACGTGACATATCGGTAGCGGCGGTAGAAGAGGCTGCAAAAAGAGATTCACGGATCTTTCTTGCTGCGCAGAAGAGTGCGGATGCGGATAATGTCGGAACACAGGATATATATACAACGGGAACAATCGCGACTATCAAGCAGATCATGCATCTGCCGGGAAATGTAACCCGCCTTATTGTACAGGGTATTTCAAGAGGTGTGATTGAAGAGTTCACAAAGACAGAACCGTATTTTGAATGTTCTGTCCAGGAGATTGACGAAACATATTCGACGCTTTCAAAGTCTGAGGAAGCGTATTGCCGGGTTATAAAGAAGAAGCTTGAGGAATACTTTGCCGTGAGTGCAAGAGTTCAGCCGGACAGATTCTTTAAGGTTATGGCGATATGCCATCTTGGTCAGCTTTGCGATACAGCGGCGGCGCTTGTTGAATTTGATCAGCAGGTTAAGCAAAGTCTGTTGAACGAACTGAGCTTTGAGAAAAGAGCACAGGAGTTGATTTTCAATCTTGATCGCATGGTGGATGTGACACAGCTTGAGCAGCAGATCATCCGTAAAACCAAGCAGCGCATGGATGAGAACCAGCATGAGTATTTTCTGCGTGAGCAGCTTAAGGTCATTCAGGACGAGCTTGGAGATAAGGACGGAACCGCGGCGGATGCGGCAGAGTTCCGTGAAAAGATAAAGAAATCTAAGATGGGTAAGGAGAATGCTGAAAAGCTCAATAAGGATGTTGACCGGTTTGAAAGACTGCCGCAGCAGAGCGGTGACAGCTCGGTTTTAAGAAGCTATATTGAAACAGTGCTCGACTTACCATGGAACAAAAATAAAAAGGAAAAATTTGATATAAAGGCGGCGGAGAAGATTCTTGATGAGGACCATTACGGACTGGAGAAGGTTAAGGAGCGTATTCTTGAGTTTTTGGCTGTGCGTAAAATGACAAACGGCAAGAATTCAACTATTCTTTGTCTGGAAGGTCCGCCGGGAGTCGGAAAAACTTCGGTTGCAAAATCAATAGCAAGGGCGCTGGGGCGTAAATTTGTGCGCGTATCACTCGGCGGAATCCATGACGAATCTGATATCCGCGGACATCGCAAGACATATATCGGCGCGATGGAGGGCAGGATCATGGCAGCAATGCGTGAGGTGAAGGTGAAAAATCCGGTCATGCTGCTTGATGAAATTGATAAGATGGGCGTTGATTACAAGGGTGATCCGTCCGCGGCGCTTTTGGAAGTGCTCGATAACGAGCAGAACCATGCGTTCCGTGACCATTATATTGAGCTGCCGTTTGATTTGTCAGATGTTATGTTTATAACAACAGCCAATACGCTGGACAGCATTTCACAGCCGCTTCTGGACAGAATGGAGATCATCAGACTTTCGGGCTATACCGAGAGCGAGAAGCTCCATATAGCAAAAGATTACCTGATTAAAAAGGCGCTCGAAAAGACCGGGATGAGTGACAGCCAGCTAACAGTGACAGAGTCGGCAGTGCAAGCCATAATTGAACACTACACGCGTGAAGCGGGAGTGAGAAAGCTTGAGCAGACGCTTGAAGCATTATGCAGAAAAGCTGCTAAAACGATTCTTGAAACGGATACTGATTCGGTCACTGTAACGAACGAAAATATCTCTGATTTCCTGGGAAAAGAAAAATTCCATTTTGACGAGATGAACAAGAAGGATGAGGTGGGAATTGCCCGCGGGCTCGCATGGACGAGCGTCGGAGGCGATACGTTGTCGATCGAGGTAAACGTAATGAATGGCAGCGGCAAGATTAAGCTCACCGGAAAGCTTGGCGAAGTTATGCAGGAGAGCGCGCAGACTGCGATAAGTTATATCCGCGGCGCGGCAGATGAGCTGCATATTGATGACGATTTCTATGAGAATAAGGATATACATATTCACGTTCCTGAGGGCGCGGTGCCTAAGGACGGACCGTCTGCCGGAATAACAATGGCAACTGCAGTGATCTCATCGCTCACAAAGCGACCAGTGCGCCGCGATGTTGCAATGACAGGCGAGATAACGCTGCGCGGACGGGTTCTGCCGATTGGTGGCCTTAAGGAGAAATCAATGGCGGCATACCGTGCGGGAATTAAAACCGTGATAATACCCGAGGATAACAAACCCGATATAGACGATGTTCCTAAAGAGATAAGAGATGATATCAAGTTTATACCGGCAGAAACTATGGAAACGGTAATAAAAAATGCGTTACTATAAGAATGGAGGAACAATAAAATATGCAGCCTAATATAAACTTCCACAATGCGACATTTGAAAAATCCGCAGTTTCAAAGGAGCAGTATCCGAAATCAGATATGCTCGAATTTGCCTTTGCCGGACGTTCAAATGTCGGCAAATCATCATTGATAAATAAGATATTAAACCGTAAGTCTCTTGCGAGAGTTTCGGGAACACCGGGTAAGACGATAACGATAAATTTTTATAACATCGACAATAAAATTTACATGGTTGATTTACCTGGGTACGGCTATGCAAAACGCTCAAAGGAGGAGATTGCAAAGTGGGGGGACATGATAGAGGATTATCTTGCGAACCGTGATCAGCTCGTTCAAACAATCCTTTTAGTTGACAGCCGCCACACTCCAACAGAACAGGATGTACAGATGGCTGACTGGATAAGACATTATCATGACAGTCTTATCGTTATAGCGACAAAGACCGACAAGCTTAAAAAGCGCGAGGTTGAAGAACGCATGGAGGATATTATAAACACGCTGCAGCTTGGCGAGGATGACATACTTGTCCCGTTCTCGACAGCCGACGAGGACGGCAGAATGACAGTCATTGATATGCTGCAAATGATGAGAGCCGGAGAGCTCGTTCCATACGATGAAAAATTATAAAATATGGAGCGGATTTAGTTCATATTTCGTTCATTTTTTGCGAAAAAGCACTTGACAATATAGTGGGTTTCTGCTATAATATAGTCATTAAGACAGATGTATATAACAGTTCATCAGAGCTTTTATATAATATAATTTACCTATTTATCTCCC
>JAFLUC010000006.1 GCA_022509005.1 Oscillospiraceae bacterium
GAGCTTAACCATAAGATAATCGTTATAAAAAAAGTGCGACGTACTCCGAAACTTTTCCCCAGAAAAGGCAAAAAAGCGACAGAAATCCCTGTCGAAAAAGCGTTGAAACGAAAATAATCATCTAAGTGTGCCGACTTATGTCGGGCACTTTTTCTTTACATTGGTATAATTTATGATATAATTGTATTTGTAAGACAGGCAATACAGATACAGGCATTTATAAGTGCCACCCCCAATTGCATACCGTATTCGGCATTGCACCATTTTGTCTTACACCTTCCACCACCGGGGCGCGGCGGAGAATATCACGCTCCGCCGCTTTCCTTTATTACATTTGCGAAGCAAATCCGTAAAGAATGATTGGGACTCGATGTCCCAATCATTCTTCCACTTTTTTAAATTTATGATATGCAAAGGTGAAAAGATATGCCAGATAGCTTTAACACAAAAATCAAAGTAATACCGCTTAAAAGTATTTTGCCCAATCCCGGTCAGCCGAGAAAATATTTCGATCCTGATTCCATGGATGCCCTCACGCGTTCCATCGAACGCTATGGAGTATTATCTCCTATAACCGTACGCGAATGCAGCACTGACGAGTATGAACTCATCTCAGGTGAGCGCCGTTACCGCGCCGCATACGCTGCCGGGCTGGCTGATATTCCATGTATTGTTCTTGATGCCTCCCGCACCGACTGTGCAATACTGTCACTCTTAGAAAATCTTCAGCGCGAAGATTTATCCTTTCTTGAAATTGCCGAAAGCTATCGCGAGCTTGTAAAAAAAGAGGGCTATACAAGCCGCGAGCTTTCACGCAAACTTGGTGACAAGGCATACGAGATAAAAGAACGCATGAATCTTATGAGACTTGATCCTATTGTTCGTAAATACATACGCAGCTTCAGACTCACTGAGCGCCAAGCATCCGCCCTCTTACGGATACGTGACAAGGAACATCAGATCGAAGCAGCACGGCAGATTTGCGAAAACTCTCTTAATGAGAGCGAAACTATAAAATATATTAACAGTCTTATAAACTCAGGCAACAGTCCGACTGTGCATATAAATAAAATCAAGGACATAAAAATGCTCAGAAATACAATTGCGGACGCTGTTGGTATAGTCCGTGAAAGCGGAATTAACGCGGAATATTCTGAATCCTCAACCGACGATGAACAAAAATTTACAATAGTAATACACAATTAATCCTTTACAAATTTATATTTATGTAGTATAATATGAAACTGATAAAAATATGAAAGGATTATTCCGTAATGGAAAAGAAAAACAAAAGAATTGTGGTTAAGGTAGGCACCTCTACGCTTACATATGACACAGGAAAAATAAATTTAAGACAGATAAATTCACTTGCAAGAGTGCTCTCAGATTTGCGAAATCAAGGCTATGACGTTATTCTTGTATCCTCCGGCGCTATCGGCGTTGCTGTTGGTAAGCTCGGTCTTTCAAGCCCTCCGACAGATACTAAGGTTAAGCAATCGCTTGCCGCAATCGGTCAGTGCGAGCTTATGTCGCTTTACGACAAGATGTTTTCAGAATACCATAACACTGTAGCGCAGATTCTGCTCACCCGATCCGATGTTGATATAGAAAAACGAAAAAACCATACTATTGATACTTTCAACACCCTGCTTGACATGGGCATAATCCCTATCGTAAATGAAAATGACACAGTTTCGGTTGAAGAAATTGAGTTTGGTGATAACGACAGTCTTTCCGCAATCGTTGCAAAACTTGTAAATGCTGATCTTCTTATTCTGTTTTCTGATATAGATGGGCTTTATGACTGTGATCCGCATAAAAATCCGGATGCGCAGCTTATTTCACGCGTAGATGACATTGCGTCAATTGAATCCAACGCAGGTGGTGCAGGCACTTCAAGAGGCACCGGAGGTATGATTACAAAAATAGAGGCGGCAAAAATTGCCAATGAAGCCGGGATTAGTATGCTCATAGTAAACGGTAAGAATATAGAAACACTATATGATATTATCGATGGTAAAAAGGTTGGCACTCTTTTCAAGGATTATTAATACATATTCTTTTCACATCTGCGGCATAATAGTTTCAAGCCATAGTTATGAAAGGAATAAGAACAGAGATGAACAAAGAAACTATTGATAACGAGGCTGTATTACACAGCCTCGATTTTGGTTTAGGCGACGATGCTGTTTCTCATAACGAAACCACCGGATTGATACCCTCGGCTCCCGTTAATCAATATGAGCTTGATTCGTATAAGGAAATTGACGAATATCAGCAAGTGCCCATAACAGAAGATAACTAAACATGAAAACAGGATGTATCAATTTTGATGCATCCTGTATTTCTTTTAAACCTTAGTCAATTTCTTCGGGAGCTTCATTTATCTCATTATTGTCTTCAGGAACATCCTCCATATCAGATGTTTCTTCAGAAATATCCTCCAAGTCGGTGTTCTCTTTGGTGACATCATTTGTTTCGGTCCTTTGCTCAACATTAGTCACTTCGGCAGCGTCAGGCACAACGCTGTCTATAACACCGCCTGCATTTATATCATATGCGATAACAAGCTTAACATTCCCCCACTGATCCGTGCCTTTGAACACATAGAACTTTGTATCCGGTCTGAAATACGGGGTTTCGGATTCCGGCACAACAGCACTGTAATCCTGAGTTATAGCATCATGCGCATTCTGCAGAAGGAAATCTTCAAACCTGCCTACCTGCTCCTGATTGTACCAGAAGGTATTATTTGTATCACAATTTATGTATACTGTTTTTGTTGTGTCCTCCCACTCTACCACTGCGCCAAAGGCTTCAGATATAACTCTTAACGGCACATATGATCTTGAATTAATTATAGTCGGCTGTAAATCGGCTATATCAATACTGGTATAATTTGAATCCATTGTATTTGAATTTACCCACTTTTTAAGTGACCATACATTGTAACCGTTATCATTAAATGTTCTTGCAAACTGGATTATTGTGTCGTTCTTTGTACAAGTGATAAGCTGCTCTTTAAGAATGGAATTCTTCTGATACTCGTCCCAGAACACATTGATTCCCATTCCTGAGAATACACTTCTTAACGGAACATATGTATGATCGTTCATTATGACAGGCTTAACACCATCTTCAAAGCTCACCGGGGTTTCGTTCAGATACACCTTTACATCAACTGTCTGCACAGGCTCTTCCTGCGTAGGCTGAGGTATGGTCGGTATGTTATCAAATGAGCTATTGGCAACCTTCGGAAGATTACCTGTATACATCTCACCGCCAAGACTTGAAGTAATCTGAACCTTTACATTTCCGTTAAGCGTAAGAACTGCTGTACCGTCAAATGAGCTGCCGGTATCATTATTTACAATATGGCAGCCGAGAACAGCCGTATCGCCGCTTACAGTACCCTCGTCAAACGTATATGTATATTTTTCAACATCATCCTTTATACGCTTGAAACGAATAGTGATTGAAGAATCCGTACAAGTGATAATATCCATCGCGGCATATCCTGTTCCGTCTGTATTCCCCGTATAATATGAACCTATGTATATAGAATTATCAGCAAAAGCCGACGGAATGAGGGTTATAAGCATAGTAATGACCGCAATAACCGACACAATCTTTTTCTTCATGATAAAAACCTCTCCCTTTTCACATAACCACACAGCATAAAAGCCGAAGCCCGGCATATACCGCTTCTTCGGCTTCCTATATGCCTTTTTATTTACGCCTTGTTAACTGAACCGAACAGTTCCATTTTTTCCTTAACAATTTCCTTTATTCCCTCAAAGCCCGGTAAGAGAAGCTTTCTCGGGTCAAAGCCCTTGCCCACAAGATCTTTTCCTTCCTCAATATACTTTCTTGTTGCTTCCTGGAAGTAAAGCTGGCACTCTGTATTTACGTTGATCTTTGCAACTCCGAGTGAAATAGCCTTTTTGATCATATCAGCGGGAATACCTGTACCGCCGTGAAGTACAAGCGGAAGATCACCTATAAGCGCCTTTGTAGCTGCAAGCGCGTCAAAGTCAAGCCCCTTCCAATTCTCCGGATACTTACCATGTATATTTCCGATACCTGCAGCCAAGAAGTCAACTCCTAGATCTGCGATCTGCTTACATTCGTTCGGATCCGCGATTTCGCCTGCTCCTACAACGCCGTCTTCCTCGCCGCCGATTGAACCAACCTCAGCTTCTATTGACAAACCTAAGTTGTGAGCTACATGAACAAGCTCCTTTGTCTTTTCAATATTCTCCTCAATCGGGAAATGTGATCCGTCAAACATGATTGATGAGAAGCCTGCCTTTATACACTTGTAGCATCCCTCATATGAACCATGATCAAGATGAAGTGCAACCGGTACTGTGATTCCGAGCGATTCAATCATAGCCTTTACCATAGCTGAAACTGTGCCAAAGCCCGTCATGTACTTCCCTGCGCCCTCTGAAACGCCGAGAATAACCGGTGAATTGTTTTCCTGAGCAGTCAAAAGAACAGCCTTTGTCCATTCAAGATTGTTGATGTTGAATTGACCCACCGCGTAGTGTCCTTCAACCGCCTTATTTAACATTTCTGTTGCTGAAACTAACATTTTATAAATCCTCCTGATATTTAATTTACTTTTTAAGTTCCTATCCTCTTCTCTCTTGCGTAGAAGAAAAGATATTGCTGCGCAATGCCGCCAAGCTCTCCAAACCGCTCATCTGCAAAATCAGCAATTGTTTTGATAGTTTGCGGCTCATTTCCGAAATAGCAGTACTCCATCACGCGCTTTATCCAGACGTCTATCGGGAATGAGTCACTACGTGACAAACCGAAAAGCAGAATACAGTCTGAAACCTTATTGCCTATGCCATATATACTCATAAGCGACTTCTTCGCTTGAATCGTATCAAGTGATCTGATATGATCAAGATCAATTTCGCCGCTGCAAACCTTTTTCGCACAATTTAATATGTACTTGTCACGAAATCCGGCGCGGATAACGGATAAATCCTCAAGCGTAAGCAAAGCGATTCTTTGCGGTGACGGAAACGAATAGTATGTTTTCCCTTCATATTCATGTGCATCACCGAAATTTGCACACAATAGCTCAATAATCTTTTTTATTCTCGGAATATTATTGCTTGCCGATATTATAAAGGAAATCATAGTTTCCCAAAGATCCTGCCTCAGAATTCTTATTCCTTCGCCATATTTAACGGCCTCCGCCATTATAGGGTCGCCGCCTGATGTAAGCTGCATCTTAAGCCTGCCGTAGTCACAGTCAAGATCAAGATAATCCTTCCATATATTCCAAAAATCCTCTGGTGACGTGTTATGCAGGATTATTTCGCCTGCCTCTTTTGAAACACGTACCGTTCTGCCGAACGCAGTCCCTGTATAGGAACCGTCAGGATTTGCATTGAACCGGAAGCACTGACCACAGTCAAAAATGTGAGCAGGCTCAAAATCTCTCTGTTCTTTCAGAATAATATTATTATTTGATTCAATTACTTTCATATTACTTTTATTATAGCACATAATTCAACTATTATCAACAGTAAAGTTAAAATATTTTATATTTGTAAAATTTGCAGATAAGAATTCCTAAAAACCATTTTTTTCAAGTCATTTTGACAGTCTGCAGTCACAGTAAAATAAAAAGGGCTGAAATTCTCAACCCTGTGAAACTGCGGTCACAATAGCGACTTTTAATTAAATCGTTATTTTCTTCCGCTTATGATGACTGTGCTTCTTTTTTGCAGTAAAATCCATTCCAGGATGAACCACACCGCGCGTGGTTTCAAAACATTCCTCTATATCCTCAAAGCTTTCCATGCTGTAATCCTCTGCTATGCGCAAGAGCGCCATTGCGCAGGCATACGCGTCATCATACGCGCGGTGATGATTGAAATTAATTTTAAGCGCGCCGCATAAATTATTCAGCTTATGACTTTCAAGCTCTGGATATGCCTTTTGTGAAAGCTTTACCGTACACATATATGTAAAATCCGGCAGCACTATGCCATATTTTTGCAGGGTCTGGCACATCACTCGTACATCGAAGCTCGCGTTATGCGCAATAACCATTTGATTTTCTATATCCGGTCTTATTTCATCCCAGTATTCAGCGAATGTGGGCTTATTTGCCACCATTTCGGGTCTTATACCGTGTATTTTTATATTATAACCGTTGAATTCGAAAGGCTCAGGTCTTACAAGAACCTCCTTGCGGCTTACAATCTTGTTATCTCTTACTATGCACCAGCCCATGCTGCATATACTTGTAAAATCAGATGTAGCCGTTTCGAAATCTATCGCCGTGAAATCCAATTCTGTTCACTTCCCTTTCCAAACGACTATATTATACACCCTCTGTGTTAAAAAGTCAAGCGGGACAATTTTCTTTTGTGATTTATTCATTTCTTATTAAAATATTCAATCTCTCCGGACGTGAGGTATCTCCATCTCCCTTCACGCAAGTTGCCAAGCTCTACTATACCTATTTTTTCACGGCGGAGCTTCTTCACCTCGTGACCTACCGCCTCAAACATTCTTCGCACCTGGCGGTTGCGACCTTCATGGATCGTGATCTCAACAAGCGTCATGCCCATGTCAATCTCCATTATCTCACACTCCGCCGGGCTTGTCTTTTTACCGTCAAGCATGATTCCACGGCGAATTTTGTTAAGCTCGGGGATTGTGAGAACGCCTTTCAAAACAGCATAATACTTCTTTGATGATTCATATCTCGGGTGAGTTACGCGATTGGCCCAGTCGCCGTCATTTGTCATTAAAATCAAACCCTCTGTTTCATAATCAAGGCGTCCGACAGGAAAAATGCGCGTATGAATTTCCTTTGATACAAGATCCATAACCGTCGGGCGATCAAACTGATCCTTAACGGTTGTGACATATCCCTCCGGTTTATTTAATGCGATGTATATTTTCTTAATTTCCGCTTTAACGAGCACTCCGTCGATCTCAACGCGGTCATTTCCGATCTCGACCTTTACTCCCTGCCCTGTTACCATCTCGCCGTTTACGGACACTCTGCCCTCGTCTATCATCTTCTCAGCTGCACGACGTGATGCAGCCCCGCTCATTGCTATATATTTCTGTAATCTCACTATTTCGCCCATAATTAAATTGCATCTCCTTTTATCTGAATAAGTTTCTTAATATAGTCAGCAGAAAAAACCAGAAGCACCTCTTTGTTTTTAACTCTCCAGCATCACTTACGGTCCTGTCTGCAACGACATCGACCCGCCCAATGAACTCTTCTCCGCTGTAAATTTCAAGCTCGCCTATTTTTTCCCCTTCATTAAGCGGCATATATGTTTCATCCGGCAAGTTCACCTTGATATCAAACTTGTTCCCTCTATTTCCGTTTGTCGGAATATCAAAATCCGACGCAGAAACAAGCCTGCATACCTCTTTGCCATCACTTGTAACATGTCTTATTATGTCGTTCTTTTTTATTGCTTTTATCATCCTGCATCCGGAAAAACCAGTTTCAAGCATTTCTTTATGCTCCGCCCAGTCATCCGGGTCATTGAGAGTCACCGCAATATAACGCATACCGTCACGTTCGGCTGCGCTTACCAGACATCGACCGTCTGCCTTTGTATATCCGGTTTTTACTCCTATACAACCTTCAACCTCACCCAATAACCTGTTGTGATTTATGTACTCAATCGTTGCTTGGGTTCCGTCCGCCTTCGTATATGTCGCAGTATGGCTCCTTGTCGATACAACTTTGGCAAATTGCTCATTATTTAATGCATATTGCGTTATTTTAGCAAGATCCCGAGGTGTTGTATAATGCCCCTCCTCGTCAAGACCGTTGGGATTTTTAAACGAGGTGTTTTTCACACCTATTATCTTTGCCATGCTGTTCATCTCTTCAGCAAAGGCTTCCTTGCTTCCGCTTATATGATATGCAATCGCGACAGCAGCATCATTACCGGAATTAAGCATCAGTCCGTAACAGAGATCAAGCATTGAATACCGAGCGCCCTCCTCAAGGTATGCCGACGAGCCTTCCTCTAATACTGCCTCATGAGGGATCGTTACAATATCATCCGTTTCCGATTTTTCAAGCGCAACAAGCAATGTCATTATTTTTGTTGTACTCGCCATCGGCATTTGAGTATTTCCATTCTTTTCAAAAACAATCTCGCCCGTGATTGCATTCAAGAGACACGCGCCCTTTGCAGAGTCTGCCATTGCCGACGCCTTAATCCCGGAAAGCATCATAATAAGCGTAATGATGAATAAATATAATTTCCGCATCTATATCACCCATTCGATAATCAAATTGGTATATTTTATATTATACACCAACTCCCTGATTTATGCAAGTGTTAATTGACATCGCTATGTTTGTATGGTATAATATTCAGAGTTAAACATACGGGAGAAATCAAAATGGACTATGAGGAAGCGAGACGCTATATACAAGGGCTTACCCCGCGCGGTATTAAGCCGGGACTTACGAACATAACACGGCTTTGCAGCGCTTTAAGAAATCCGGAGCGCGGACAAAACTTTATACATATCGCAGGAACAAATGGCAAAGGCTCGGTTGGGGCATTTCTCGGCTCAATCATGAATGTCACCGGCATGAGTGTCGGAAGATTTGTTTCACCTGCTGTCGGTGATTATCTTGAAAGTTTCACGATCAACGGATCGCCTATACAAGCTACGCTTTATGCAAAATGTGCCGAAAAAGTTAAGCACGCGGCTGATATCCTCGAAGCGGACGGTATATTCCCTACCTCGTTTGAAGCGGAAACCGCTATTGCGTTCCTTGCATTCAAGGAATTATTGCCTGACTACGTACTGCTCGAATGCGGCATGGGCGGACGGCTTGATTCGACAAATATTATTGAATCACCATACTCGTCAATTATAACCTCGATATCTCTTGATCACAAAAAATTTCTTGGTAATACCCTTGCTAAAATTGCCGCGGAAAAATGCGGTATTATAAAGGACAACTGTCCGATCATAACCTGTAAGCAGCCGGATGAAATCATGGAAGTCATCGCCCGTAATGCTATAGAGCACGACTCACCGCTTTATATTGCAGATGATATAGAAAATATATGCGCGTATCCAGATAAAACGATCTTCACGTTTGAAGGAAGAGAGTATGAAATAAATCTTTTGGGAACATATCAACCGCAGAATGCGGCTCTTGCAATAAAAGCCGCACAGGTTATAGGGATCTCCTATGGCAGTATTTTTGACGGACTAAAAAAAGCAAAATGGGAATACCGTTTTGAGCGTCTCGGAAAATATATTCTTGACGGAGCACATAACAAAGGCGCCGCGATTGCGCTTGCCGGGTCAATGAGTGAATACCTGAGCGGAAAAACCGCATTTATATGCGGTTGTTTTAAGGACAAGGATTATAAAAGAATTGTTGAAATAACTGCTCCGTATGCCGATACGGTTTACTGCATAAAGCCGCCGGGGGAGCGCGGACTAAATAGCGAGACACTTTGCGAAGAGTATAGAGCCGCAGGCGTTGTTAATACAGTTAACTCTGAGACCATGTCAGAGGCGGTTAAAGCGGTATCAGAAGCAAAGTATGACAATGTTGTTATCTTCGGTTCGCTTTCGATCTTAGCCGAGGCAAAGCGCATAATAAAGAGGTTGGAAAACTAATGCAGAGATGTAATAAAATATATAATCATCCCATATACCAAAAGCATATGGCACACATTGACGAGGCTGAGAGGGACAGAAAATTTTGTCTTCATAATCTTGAGCATTCGCTGGATGTTGCAAGAATTGGCTGGATAATGATACTTGAAAAAGGTCTTGATATTGATAAAGAGCTTTTCTATACCGCCGCGCTGCTGCATGATGCGGGACGGTATACAGGTATTCCCCACAACGAATCCGGCGCAATGCTTGCAGGCAAGCTCATGCCGCAGTGCGGCTTTTCGGATGAGGAAACAGAGCTTGTAACAAACGCAATACGCGAGCATCGGATAAACGAGAACAGCTCAGAATTTTCAAAAATACTTTACACAGCGGATAAAAAGTCGCGTATGTGCTTTAACTGTGCCGCGGCCGATGAATGCTACTGGGAGATGGAGAAAAGAAATTCAGATATAGAGGTATAGTATGATTATAGGAAATAAACTCTTTGACGAAAATCGTACTCATATAATGGGCATTTTAAATGTGACGCCTGATTCATTTTCCGACGGCGGAAAATGGAACAGCATAGACAGCGCACTGCGGCATACAGAGAGAATGATTAACGACGGCGCTGAAATTATCGATATCGGCGGCGAATCCACACGTCCGGGATATGTGATGATTTCCGACGAAGAAGAAATACGCCGTGTTGTTCCTGTAATAGAAGCCATAAAAAAAGAGTTTAATGTCCCCATTTCTATTGACACCTATAAAAGCAACACAGTGCGCTCCGCAATTGAAGCAGGTGCTGATTTGGTAAACGATATATGGGGATTAAAGTGTGACTGCGAAATGGCACATACTGTGCGAGAGTTTAATGTCCCCGTCTGCATTATGCATAACCGCAAAAACACCGATTACACCGATTTTCTGAACGACGTTATTTCTGATTTAAAGGAAAGCATAGCAATAGCCAAATCCGCAGGAATCACAGACGATAAAATAATTCTTGACCCCGGTGTTGGATTTGCAAAAACGTATGAGCAGAATTTGCAAATTATAAACCATATGGAGCTTTTACACACACTCGGCTATCCCCTGCTGCTCGGTGCGTCTCGAAAATCAATGATAGGACTTGCGCTTGATTTGCCAAAAGACGAGCGCATAGAGGGCACA
This sequence comes from Oscillospiraceae bacterium, assembly GCA_022509005.1. GTDB lineage: Bacteria > Bacillota > Clostridia > UBA1381 > UBA1381 > Ornithomonoglobus. The sequence goes on from JAFLUC010000006.1 coordinate 10,822, forward strand.
ATTGCCACATCTGTTATCGCCTGCATGAAAGGCGCAATGTTTGTAAGAGTACACGACGTAAAAGAAAACCTCCGCGCGGTAAAAATGACGGAGGCGGTAATAAAAAGTGAGCTTGCAGGGTATTGACCCCGCCATTTCTCCTTAAATAAAATCATATAATCGTAAGACAATAAATTGCAACACCATACTCCCTGGCCAGATTATACACCAATAAAAGTATAGACAAAAAGTAGGCACTTCTTTGTGTCTACTTTGATGCACCTACTTTAATTGTTTTTCTGTTTTAGCGATCCACTCCTTTACCGCTTGTGTATGATGATGATTTTCTCCAAATTGATTTTTTAAAATCATAAATGCTTTTCGAAAATAATCCAGTGCTTCAGAATAACCTCTCTTGTTATAATATACTACTCCTATATTATTATATACCATAGCAGTATTCATGTGCTCTTTACCCAGTGATCTTTTATTAATAACTATTAAATCTTTCAAATGTTGACTTACTTAAAAACATGTGCTATAATTATACTATACAACAAAAGGAGGCAAATTTAATTATGTTAAAACAAAAGCTTATTGCAATAGGGTTAATTACTGTTATGATTCCATTATGCGTTAATGCTGCAGACAGCGTGAATATAGAGCTTAACGGCGAAAAGATGCAGCTTGAACAGGAGCCGTTTATTAATGACGGCAATACACTCGTGCCAATGCGCGCAATATTTGAGGCATTGGGCGCTGAGGTAGAATGGGACGGTACAGAAAGGAAAATTTATTCGAGAAAAAATGACAGCATGATTGAGCTTAAGATAGATTCACATGAAATGTATGTGTATCCGAATATTCTCATGAGTAGCCGTGATACGGTTACTCTTGAAAAAGCACCGGTTATAGTTGATGATTTTACATATGTTCCGCTGCGCGCGGTTGCAGAGGCATTTGATGCCGTTGTTGACTGGAACGGCGATACAAGAACTGTTTCAATCACAACTGCCCAAGAGCCCGAGGATGCGACCGAAAACCCGGCAGAACCTACAGCAGAGCCTACTGAAACACCAATAGAATCCTCGCCGGAGCCGACAGAGGCTGCCGCAGAACCTGTTGAGGTTGCAGACGAAACATCCGCATATAAAAAAATGTATGAAGGAACTGGATACGTGTTTGAAAGAAATATTCCCGTGCTTACCTGTGACTTTGAAGAAGACGCATGCGGGTTTGAGGAATCTCAGCACTGCGCATGGGGCAAGGACAGCAGCGGAAACGGGGTACTGTATGTGCAGAAGGAGACCCGAGAACAAGAAACGCATAGCGAAACAGAATTAAAATTGCCGTATCTCAGCAATTATGCTGAAGATGAGATTATTGATATATCATTCGATATGTATTGTCCGCCTTCAAACGGAGGCTCAGCATTTACAGTCCTGGGAAACAATGAGTTCAGCATCGTTACAATTAATGTAACGGGAAATAGTAAAAAACTGAGTGCTATCCGCAGCCAGGATTATAAACTGGAGGGTATTAACGCGATGGATTATTTCAGCAATAATACACAGGGAAACGCGGAGGATATTAATATTGAAAACGGCGCGCATGTTAATGTGCTGCTAAATCCCTACGGTTCAAAATTAACAGTTACAATTACAAGTAAATCCGGAAATGCGGAGCCGATTGTTGTAAGTGAATTTATCGATCGGGGCACGAGACTGTTGGGCTTTAAGATTACAGCCGATTATTACAGCAATGTAAAACCGGTGATTGTTGATAATATTGTTACAAATATAGTGAAAAAGGCTGAATAAAGTCCATACAAAGAAACAGCGCAGATGCGCTGTTTCTTTTAGCAAATCGTTCCGCCGCCTACCACGGTTTCGCCGTCGTATAATACGACAGCCTGTCCCTTTGTTATGGCGCGCTGCGGCTCATCAAATTCAACATGGATTTTATTCTCAGCCGTCTGCCATACAGTTGCTGGCTTTGCCGACTGGCTGTATCGGATTTTTGCCTCCACTCGTATAGCCGCGTCAAGTTTATCCGTTGTTATGAGGTTTATATCCTCCGCGTCAAGACCGCGCGCGAACAAATCATTATTATCGCCTAAAATTACAGTGTTTTTCTCCGGGCATATACTGCATACATACATCGGTTTGGGCAGTGCGAGACCCAGCCCTTTGCGCTGTCCGATCGTGTATCGGATAAGCCCCTTATGTCGTCCCAGCACATTGCCGTCAACATCGACAAAATTGCCGTTCGGATAGCTTTTTCCCGCGTATCTTTCAATAAATGCCGCATAATCGCCGTCCGGAACAAAACAGATATCCTGACTGTCATGCTTCTTCGCATTTATAAAGCCCTGCGCCTGCGCAATTTCGCGGACCTCGCTCTTTGCAAGTCCGCCAAGCGGCAGAATTGTGTGACGCAGCTGCTCCTGAGTCATGGAATACAGAACGTAGCTCTGATCCTTTGTATTGTCAAGCCCTTTTTTCAGAATAAATCTGCCGTTTACAGACTCAATCCGCGCGTAATGACCTGTCACTACGTAATCGCAATCAAGCTCATAGGCACGCTCTAAAAGCCGCTTGAACTTGATGTATCTGTTACAGTCGATACACGGATTAGGTGTTTGGCAATGCTCGTACGCAGAAATAAACCTGTCTATTACCTGTGACTTGAAATCATCGGAGAAATTAAACGTATAATGCTCTATCCCCAATCGTCTTGCAACACTTTTGGCATCCTCAACATCGGATAAAGAGCAGCAGCTCTTTTCTTTTATTCCCGCGTCCTCATTATTAAAAAGACGCAGTGTTACGCCCATTATGTCGTAACCTCTCTCCTTCATAATATAAGCGGCGACGGAGCTGTCAACTCCGCCGCTCATAGCTATAATCGCTCTGTTATTCATGGTTAAGCCTTATCATCTCATCAATGCACTTCTTCGCATCAGCTATAGTCTGTTCGTCAAGAATTATTTCCTCTCCGCCCTTGCCTCTTACGCAGTTGTATACGTCAACAAGCGTTGTAAGCTTCATGTTCTTGCATACAAGTCCAGCCGACAGCGGGTAGAAATTCTTATCTGGGAATTCATACTGCAAATGCTCCGCAATGCTCAGCTCCGTGCCGATTATAAACTCCGTATCCTCTGAATTTCTCGCAAAATCCATAATTTCCGAGGTTGAGCCGACAAAATCAGCCTTCTCCACAACGTCCGGCGTACACTCAGGATGAACAAGTACCTTGCAGCCCAGATGTCTTTCTCTTGCAAGATCGACATCACGCGGATTTACCGCCGCATGGATCGGGCATCCGCCGCTTAAAAGCTTGATATTCTTATCAGGACACTGCGCGGCAACATACGCTCCGAGATTGCAGTCCGGGATAAAGAGTATGTTTTTATTTTCGATATTATTTACAATCTGTACCGCAGATGACGATGTAACGCAAACATCACATATTGTTTTGAGTGCCGCGGTTGTGTTAACATATGCAACGATTGTATAATCCTTATATCTCGGCTTTAGCTGCTCGATAAGCTCTTTATCCATCATATCTGCCATGGCGCAGCCTGCCTCCGGGTGTGAGATAAGCACCTTCTTTTCAGGTGAAAGAATCTTGCAGGTTTCAGCCATGAACCGTACTCCACACATGAGAACAGTCTTATTCGGCACGCTCTGCGCCTTTACACTGAGCGCATATGAATCGCCCGTAAAATCAGCAATCTCTAATATCTCATGAGCCTGATAGCTGTGCGCGAGTATGCATATATCATTTTCCTTTTTTAATCTCAGAATTTCCTTTTGTATGTCATTTATCTTCATGTTAAACTCCATCAATTCATAAGCTGTCTGCTTTCCAGTGCCTTAATAATGGTGATCTTATCGGCATATTCTATATCCGATCCGATCGGTATACCGTGTGCTATGCGCGTTACACGTACATCAAACGGCAAAAGCAGCTTTGAAATATATACAGCCGTTGCAGTTCCGTTTACTGTCGGATTAGTTGCAAGAATTATTTCCGAAACTTCACCGTCAGCAAGCCTTAATAACAACTCATTTATCTTTATATCATCCGGGCCTATGCCATCCATAGGCGAAAGCGCGCCGTGAAGCACGTGGTACAGTCCGTTATATTCATGCGTGTTTTCTATTGCTGAAACGTCCTCAGGTCCTTCTACAACGCAAATCACCGATTTATCGCGCTTGGGTGATGAGCATACTGAGCATACACTTTCATCTGTAAGGTTTTGACAGCATTCGCAAAGACGTACATTCTTTTTCGCCTTAATGATAGTGCCTGCCATATCCTCGGCATCCTTCTCGCTCATGTTTTCAAGCATATAAAACGCAATGCGTTCCGCGCTTTTATGGCCTATACCCGGAAGTCTTTCAAATTTTTCGATGAGCTCATCAATTACTGCTGAATACATCAGAATAATCCCGGAATATTCATTCCGCCAGTGATCGCGCCCATCTTCTCAGACATCATATCATCAGCCTTGCCTATACCCTCGTTAACAGCGGCCATGATAAGATCCTCAAGAGTTTCAACGTCCTCAGGATCAACAGCGTCAGGATCAATCTTGATTGAAAGAAGCTCTTTTCTTCCGTTCACAACAACCTTAACAGCGCCGCCGCCGGCTGCCGCTTCAACCTCCTGCTCCTCTGTTTCCTTCTGAACGCGCTCCATTTCCTCCTGCATCTTCTGAGCCTGCTTGATAACGCTGTTCATATTCTGCTTCTGGTTCATTCCGGCTCCTTTAAAACCTTTATATGCCATAATAATCCTCCATATTAATTATTTATCACAAATTATCCTCATCATCATATAAGGATAATTCATTTTCAGTTAAAAATTCTTCATGGTCGTCATCAAAATCCTCAAAAGAGGACTGCTCGCCCATTTCCTTTTCAGGATCAAAATTCCCCGGCAAACGGTCTCCGTCTGTGATTATATCAGAGAATTTTTCAATAAATTCGTCAAGCTTGTCCTGGTTTTCACCATCACGTAACCCCTGCGCCGCTGCGGATTGAGATTCACTGCTGTCTGAAGACGCCGCGTTTCTTTTAAGCTCAAACGGATTTAATATACAGCTCTCATCAAGATCGGAACGCCTCGCAATTTTTATATTATAATCTGTTCCGGTTGTTTTGTGAAATATCTCCCGTATTTTATCTATATGAGAAACCGACATCCGCTGCGTGAAGCCAAGCCTTCCTTCCGGTACAAGTATTATAAGTCCCTCTGCGTCGAATGTGACAACGCAGTTTTTAAGCGGTGCTACAAACGGTTTATTCTTCTGCGCCATCGTTTCAACTGTCGTCTTCCAGTTGCGGGCAAGCTTTGCAGTCGGGTAATCATAGTTCAGCTCCGATTCCGGTATGGGAACATAGAGTCGGTGCGAAACCTTTTTCTTTTCTGTTATTTTTTCAGTTTTTTTTTCTGGGCTCTCCAGCTTAACTCCGTTTTGTATCGCGACCTCGATTGCGTCAATGCGCTTTATAAGCTCGGAATTGTCTCCCACAGCTAATGACGACGATATCTGCGGCGCACCGTATTCAAGCTTCTGCTCTACAGTCGCAAGTCTGTTCATAATTCCTTCAGGAGTTCTATCTATCTCCGGTCTCGCAATCTTGATAAATGCAAGCTCATATATTATCCTCGCTGATTTTGCAGCTTTTGCGTCACTGGCTGCCTTTGCTATAAGCGATGACGCATGGTTGATTTTTTCAAATGTCAGCTTTGCGCTTTGCGACTTCATTCGCACAAGCGTATTTGAATCACACTCGATAAGTCCCTCCGGATTTTCTGAAAGCTTGCAAATCATCAGTGAACGGAAATGTTCAAGAGCCGAGCTTGCAAGCTGTGACAGCTCTTTTCCATCTGCTATCACCTTGTCAATTATATTTATGACCGATACGCTGTCACCGTTTATAATTGCATCAGTAAGCGAAAATACAGTTTCTCTCGATGAAATTCCCAGCGCGCTTACAATATCCTCCTCGCTTACACTTTTCCCGCTTGCCGATATCACTCGCTCCATTATGCTTAGTCCGTCTCTTAACGAGCCCTCTGCAAGCGAAGCGAGCATACGGTATGCCGTGTCGGTTATTTCATAGCCGTCAGCATAGGCGATTTCCTTCATCCTTATTATTATATCATCATTTCTGATTCGCTTGAAGTCGAACCGCTGACATCGTGAAAGTATCGTCTGTGGAACCTTGTGCGCTTCTGTTGTAGCAAGAATAAATATTACATTTTCCGGCGGTTCTTCAAGTGTTTTTAAAAGCGCGTTGAATGCTCCGGTTGAGAGCATGTGCACCTCATCTATTATATAAACGGTATATTTCGAGTTTGACGCGACATAGTTTATATCATCCTTTATTTCGCGTATATTATCAACACCGTTATTTGAAGCCGCGTCTATTTCGGATACGTCCATAATTGAGCCGTCTATTATACCGCGGCACACCTCACACTCATTACACGGATTGCCGTTTTGCGGGTTGAGACAGTTTACAGCGCGAGCGAGTACCTTTGCACAAGAAGTCTTTCCAGTTCCGCGCGTTCCGCAGAAAAGGTATGCATGTCCTACAGCATCAGATAATATCTGGTTTTTAAGCGTTTTTGTAATATGCTGCTGACCTACTATGTCGTCAAACGTCATAGGTCTCCATTTACGATATATCGCCTGATGCGCCACACTCTCCACCTCCTGCGCTTGCATGCCATAATACGAAAAAACGTCCGCATTTCGGCGGACGGCATTTATAGAGTAAGACCGAAATCGGTATTCTGCTTATAATGGCTCCGGGCGAGTTTCCCGTAACACATCCCGAGATCCGCTTAGTGCTGCTTGGTTCCCCACCTGACACAGTTCACGGTACAGAATCGCACGGACTCGCCCATCATCGCCATTATTTATTATATCATATTATTGTCAAAAGTTCAAGTATTATTTGAAATTTTTTTGTTTTTTCAAAAAGCTTTTTGGTATATTACGTTTCTCATGTATGAAAACATTTATGAATATCTTTATCACCACCGAGCACAAGAAGCGTACTATCGTCTCTTAAAACTGTTTCCGCTGCAACATTCAAATCCAATTGCCCATTCTTTTTTATCGCTAATATACTTACCCCATAGTTTTTACGAACTCCTATATCGTCGACTCTTTTTCCAAGCCATTTTTCAGGAATTACAACCTCAAAAATCGAATAATCGCCCTCAACCTCAATATAATCGAGAATATTGTCAGAACTGTAGCGAATTGCAGTCCATTCTGCGAGCTGACGCTCGGGATATACTACTCTGTCCGCACCGTTTCTGAGCAAAAACTTTTCATGAACCGAGCGTGCTGCTCTTGACACCACAAATTTTGCTCCAAGCTCCTTCAGTAGCGAGGTTGTTTCCAAAGAGCTTTGAAAATTATCGCCTATCGCAACTATACATACATCGAAATCTTCAATCCCTAAAGACTCCAGGAAATCATGATCTGTACTATCCCCTATCAGCGCATTTGTAACATATGACAGAATGTCTTCCACTCTATCCTCTCGTATATCCGTTGCCATTACCTGGTGCCCCAGTTCTGTCAGTTTCATCGCTGCGTGCCGTCCGAAGCGTCCCAGCCCTATTATCAAAATATTCTTCATAATCTATTCCTCCTTAACCCACAGTTATATTCTCTTCCGGAAATCTTGCCGAAGCTTTATTTTTAGATACTGCCGCAAATATTATCGTTAAACCGCCTACCCGACCGATAAACATAAGCGCCATCAGAATGCATTGTGAAACGATACCAAGCCCTGGCGTCAATCCCAGCGATAATCCGACAGTACCGACTGCCGATGCAGTTTCAAATAAACATACTCCTATCGGCAAAGTTTCAATCACGCTTATTATCAGTGCGCCGCCTACAAATAGCATGATATACATCATAAGAATTGCGGCAGCTTTTTTTATGATTTCATCATTGATTCTCCTGCCGAAGTAGTGAGGATTGGATTTACGCCGGAATACAGAGAGCATCGCTGCAAAAAGTACCGCTAATGTTGTGGTTTTCATACCTCCCGCAGTAGAACCCGGCGAGCCTCCTACCAACATTAATACAATGAAAATGCATTTCCCCGCTCCGGTAAGCTTTGTTAAATCTGTTGTGTTAAACCCCGCGGTTCTTGTTGTAACCGATTGGAACAGAGAGTTCAAAACTCTTTCACCTGTCGGGTATTCTGTAAACTCAAAAAAGTAAAAATACACAGTGGGTACAATAATCAATATTGCCGAGGTCGTGAGAATAACCTTGCTCTGCATACTGTAATGTCTGAACCGATAGCGGTTTATCTTGATATCATTCCATGTAAGAAAACCTATTCCCCCGATTACAATCAGGAGTATAACCGTAATATTAATAATGTAATTTCCCGTATATGAAGTAAGTGATGCAAACGGCACTTCGGTTGTTCCCATAACATCAAAACCGGCATTGCAAAACGCCGACACAGAATGAAACACAGCCATCCATATACCTCTTACTCCGAAATCTTTACAGAATACTGGCAGCATAATAAGCGCTCCGAACAATTCAAAAACGAGCACCGCTTTGATTATAAAACTTGTGAGAGCGACTATTCCTCCCGCTTTCGATGCATTAATCGACTCCTGCACAGTACTGCGCTGCATCAGCGATATTTTCCTGCCCGACAATCTCGCAAGAGATACCGCTACCGTAATAACTCCAATGCCACCGACTTGAATGAGTATTAAAATAACAGCTTTTCCGAACAACGACCAGTAGCTTGCAGTATCATGTACCACTAATCCCGTTACACACGCAGCAGAAACAGAGGTGAACAGCGATTCGTTAAATGACGTCACATATCCCTTCTGAGAAGACACCGGAAGCATGAGCAGCAATGCTCCGAGAAAAACAACAGCGATAAAACCCAATATGATAATCTGGAATGATGTCAGATGTCTTTTTATACGTAAAAATCTCATAGTTCAGCTCCTAATCTCTCATGCAATAGTTTCTTATAGGTAAGATCAATAAGAAATGCCCCAAGAGGTGCTGTAATCAAAATTGCCATAACAGCGATCGTAAGAACAACATTTCCGCATTCAAGTCCCATCGCAAGCGGCACTCCTCCTATAGCTGCCTGGACAGTTGCTTTCGGTATATACGCAATCATACAGAATAACCTCTCTTTCAATGATAATTTTGTATGAAGCATGCACAAGAACACGCCAAGCATTCTGAAGCATAGAACACCGAATATTAAAAGAATTGCTGGGATTGCTGCGTTTGTTACATAACGAATATCAACTGCCGCTCCAATCAATACGAACAAAAATACTTCCGCGCATACCCACAGCTTATTAAATCTTACAGATAAACGCGAAGAAGCTTCTTTTCGATATCTTTGCATGGCAACCCCAATAAACATAATTGCAATTAACGCCGAAAATGTAATACTCACAGTGATATTATCTTCTATTGTAACTAAAATAAAAGATATACTCAGGATAACGATTACTTTCATTGTATCACGAATATGCACCTTTTCAAAGAGCTTCGACAACAGAAATCCTAACAATAAACCTATTGCAATACCCAAGCCTATTGAAACCGGAATGTTTACAAAACTCATAACGGAAATTTGGTTTCCCTGTGCCAATCCGGTAAATGCTGTAAAAAGCACGATCACAAAGATGTCGTCAACCGAAGCTCCGGCTAATATTAACTGAGGAATACTTTTATTCGTTCCGTATCCTTCATCTATAAGCCTTATCATTTTCGGTACAATAACAGCCGGAGAAACCGCAGCGACAACTGCGCCTGTTATTGCGGCATCAAGTATGGATACATTGAACAATTTAGGAGCTAAAATTATCATTCCGGTAATTTCAAGAACAGCCGGAACAAAACACATCAGCATCGCTGGACGACCAACTTTTTTTAAATCACTTATGTTTAAAGTAAGTCCAGCCCTTGTCAGTATAATAATCAGAGCAATTTTTCTAATATCTGCCGAGATATTTAATATTGATATATCTATCAGATCCAGCACATGCGGACCGATGATAACTCCTGTAAGCATCATTCCAAGCAAACCGGGTAATTTGATCTTTTTGCATATCCACCCTAAAAATGTTCCGCTAAGCAATATCAGAGAAACACTAATTAACATATAAACTCTCCTATATTAATTTGATTTTTTCAACGAGAATTAATTCCACAAAAAGGCGCATCATTTCTGATGCACCTTTTTGGCCTCTATGTATTAATAGCTTACAAAATTATCGAATCTTTCGATTATTGCTGCAGCCTCTGCTCTTGTAGCATTTCCCTGCGGGTCAAGAACATTGCCGTCCTTGCCTTCCATTATGCCTGCGCCTGTTGTCCAGATAAGAGCGGTCTGTGCCCAATCCGAAATCTTTGCCGAGTCATTGTATTTTATAATGTTTCCGGCAGCTGATGTGTCATAGCCGAAAGCCTCGCAGTATCTGTACATAATTGCTGCAAGCTGCTCGCGTGTAATGTTTGAATCAGGATCAAATCTTCCCTCTGATGTACCGTTTACTATACCTGCATCTGATGCCCACGCTACCGCATCGCTGTACCACTGACCGCCCGGAACATCACTGAAGTTTGACGCAAAGTCAACATTCGGCTCCGATGCATATCTGTAAAGAATTGTTACGAGCATTGCTCTTGTGAGCGTTGAATCCGGCTCAAATCTTGTATCTGAAACGCCGTTCATATATCCCTTGTTGCAGATATTTGTTACACTGTTGTAATACCAGCTTGTTGCCGGAACATCAGAAAACGCATATGACTTTGAATCCGATGAATTTGTATAGTTATACAGCGTTGAATCCGATGATGGTCTGCTTGATGAGCTGACTGTTGATCCGTTTGAAACCTCGTATATTGCGGTAAATGATGTTGCACATCGTATATAATATGTTTTCGGATTTTCAATAAGAACTCCGTTTGCTGACCAACCCTTGAACACATAACCTTCATCAGCCTTAACTACAGGATAGTCCGCTATTCCGGTAAGCTTTACCGTCTGTCTTGCCTTACCCGAAACAATTGTGCCGTGAGCGCCTTCGTCAAAAGTTACTGTGTAATATTTTGATGTGCCTCGTGTCTTGGTTTCCTGCATTGTAACCCTTGTTCCGGTTGCGGGTACTTCATCCGAGCCCTGCGCTCTCATCTTTACAACGTATGTTTCGCCGCCTGAAAGATTGGAGAATGTAACAGTTCCGTTTGTAGGCGTCGTCCATTGTCTTACCCTCGTACCGCCTGCTGAGAACAGACCTACTTCACTGCTGCTGTCAAGATTCTTTATTGTCATTATTGTTGTTGTTACTGTAATATTTCCGACTGCAACACTGTAATCATAACCATTAATATTGATCGTCAGGTCAATAGTCCGTGTGCTTTCCTCAGCTGTCGCTACGGTGTCTGATGTGAGAGTTACGGTAAATTTGTAATATCCGTCCTGACCTGTCGGGGATGCGAGCGTACCTTTTACAGGCGCCTTTACCTCACCGTTCTCAATTGTATATTTAACACCCTGATATTCATCTGCAATAGAATCAATCTTCTTTTTTATCGAATCCTTAACACTCTCCTGCGAATCGTATGAGCCGCTTGAAGACTGGGTAACATCGCTGAACTTCATGGTGGCAATCGCAACCTTGAACTGGTCTATAACAGTAGCCTCTGCGACTGTTACACTGAGCTTATATACATTAGTTGTACCGTCCTCAGCCTTTACAGTAATGATATACTGGCCGTCTTCACTTGTAATTGTATATTCTGACTTGCTGTCATTTACAACTACGGAGATATCGGATATTGATACCTTATCACCGTACGGTACAGTTACAGTATATGTATTGTCCGAACCTAAAACAGCCGTATAATCCTTTACCTTAACCGATTTCAGGGTTGCATCCCATGATTTTACTTCAATTCCGTCTATTGTGATTACAACATCATCTTTTATATCACTTATAGTATAAACACCTTCCACAGGACTGATAACTACTCCGTTAGCTTTTACAACGAGATTAGTTGAATCATAGCTGCTTCCTAAGCTTAATGTGAAGCTGTAGCTTCCGTTAAGCTCAACCGGTGACTTGCTTCCATTCACAGGAGTGATTGTAACACCTGTCATTTGCGGAACTGTGATTTCGCAGCTTGTTTTCTCAGCCTGAACGGAAAGATGTGTCTCCTTATCTTTTTCCACAGTTACAGTTTCGCTGTAAGCCTTTAATGTGTATCCTTCATAGCTTGTCGCCGATACCGAATATGTTCCGGCTGCTATATGGTTCTTTCCTGCGGATATTTCTTTATTTTCGCCATCCTTGGTAATTATTACTTCCTTTACACCATCTGTAACGGATAAGTCAATAATACCATCTTCTTCTTCAACTATGATGAAGCATGAAGCTATAAGCTTTGTATCCTCATCCATCGCGCTTACAATAGCACTTCCGGCAGCAGTTGCTGTCACATTACCCGAGCTGTCAACAGTAACACTCTTACTATCACTGCTTACGCTCCATACAATGTTTACATCTTCAACATTCTCAGGCTCTGTTTTTGCCGTAAGCTTAAAACTTTCGCCCTTCTTCAGCTGAAGATTCTGCTTATCGAGAGTCAGGCTTGTTATCTTCGGCTCTGACGTAACCTCCGGGATTACTGTAGGTGTCTCTGTAACAACAGGTGTTGCCGTAGGTGTCTCTGTAGTAACAGGAGTTGCAGTTGGCTCTGCTGTTGCTGCAGGTGTAGCCGTTGGAACCTCTGTCGGTTTCTCTGTGATAACTTCTGTCGGCTTGTCTGCTGCAATCTCTGTCGGCTTATCGGATGGTTTCTCCGTTGCCGCTGCTGTCGTAGGCATAGGAGATACCGTTTCCTCTGCCTGCAACGCCGCACCATAAAAAGCAGAATTCAACTCGCTTCCTAACCATGACGCGCCCGCGCCTACCGTTGATGCAGTCAAAAGCGATAACGCCGTAATTGTTGATAATAGTCTTTTCATACCTATTCCTCCTTAAAATTATAAGATTATTTATCTCCGATATATTCATTATAGCATAAACTGCCGCTTTTGTCCATAACAGCGAAAAAAATAATTTATGAATTTTTTCAACTTTACAGATTCATCGGAAAATTTTTGCTTTTCATATATAATACTTTTGAAAAAATCAAAATGTTGCAAAATTTTAAAAATTTTTTATTTTTTTTATTTTCATCTCCGCTCACAGCAACTGTTTCGCTGTTTCGCCGAAAAACTCGTAAATTATAATTAATTAATATTGCAATTTAAGGAAAAATGTGATATACTGATATTATAAATATATTTACTTTAAATATTTCCTGTAAGGAGGATTTATATGGATAACGGATATATTAACATGCCGGAGGGAGATGATTACGAGAATTCGGGCTCTTTCCAGCCATCACGCAGACAGATGGATGAACAACCGGAAAATGAAGATCAGTTTTATCCTCAGTATCTTGATACAGCCATTTCTACCGAAACGAAAAAAAAGCCGAAAACGTTGCTTATTATAGGAATTATTGCAACGGCTGTAATAGTTTTAGGAGTATCGGCATTCTTCATATTCAGGCCCGGAGGCGCGGGTTCCGGAACAAAGCCGGCTGACTTTACGGCTGATATCGCTGCAGCGGAGGAAACAGTTACAATCTTTTCTAAAGCGTATAACGACGGCGATTTTGATACCCTTACAGAGTGTCTTGATTCCGATATCCGTGATAAAATTGACAACATAAAGAGCTATGGCTCGATAATTTCAGCGGTAGCCGGTGTCGATATAGATATTGATTCGCTTCTCAGTCAGGCGCTCGGATATGCGGCATTCGGCGCATCGTTTGACATCAGGGAAATGACGACAACAATCAATGGCGATACTGCAAAGGTGGACGCCGAAATCGTATTGAAAACCTCTATTTCAGGTACAAAGAAGGGTGAAACGACTCACCAAAAGTTCAGTCTTGTAAAAGAGGATGGAAAGTGGTATATTTCCGGTTTGAAATAACCGGTAATAATATAATTAATATTTATTAAGGAGGAGATTTTCAATGTTTGAAAATGTTGCACCATTTGCAGTGCTTATCTGTGCATTGCTTGCATTGGCTTTCTCGTGCTACAATTTCTTTTCGGTTAAGAACAAGCCGGAGGGAACCGACACAATGAAGTCAATTGGTGAAAAAATCCGTAAGGGCGCTATGGCTTACCTTAAGAGACAGTATAAGACCGTAGGAGTATTCTTCGCTGTAATGTTTGTAATACTTCTCGCGCTTGCTCTCTTTACAAACGCGCTCACAATTTATGTTCCGTTTGCTTTTCTTTCAGGCGGCTTCTTCTCGGGCCTCTCAGGCTTTATAGGTATGAAGATAGCGACATATGCCAACACAAGAACAGCTAACGGTGCGAGAGAGGGACTTAATAAGGGTCTTAAAATCGCATTTGCATCAGGCTCGGTTATGGGTCTTACAGTTGTTGGTCTCGGTCTTTTCGATATCAGCGTATGGTTCATACTCTTAAAGTATGTGTTCCATCTTGACATTGATAAAATCATGGCTGCAATGCTCACCTTTGGAATGGGCGCAAGCTCAATGGCGCTCTTTGCGCGTGTGGGCGGCGGTATCTTTACAAAGGCTGCGGACGTAGGCGCTGACCTTGTTGGTAAGGTTGAGGCGGGCATCCCGGAGGACGACCCGAGAAACCCTGCTTGTATTGCCGATAACGTAGGCGACAATGTAGGCGACGTTGCAGGCATGGGCGCTGACCTTTACGAGTCATATGTTGGCTCTGTAATCTCATGCGGTGCTCTTGCAACTGCTGCTGGACTTGGGTTTAAAGGCGTTCTAGTTCCGATGCTCATTGCGGCAATCGGTATAATAGCGTCAATCATAGGTACATTCTTTGTATCAACAAAGGAAGGGGCAGACCAGAAATCACTTCTCGGCTCATTAAGACGCGGAACATATATCAGCTCGATTCTTTCGGCTATAGGCGCTGCCGCGCTTATCTTCACACTGCTTCCTGAGAACTCAAACGTGTTCTGGGCAGTTATTTCAGGACTTTTGGCAGGTGTATTAATAGGCTTCTTCACAGAGTATTATACATCTGATTCATATAAGCCGACAAGGAAGCTTTCAGGCTCGTCCGAAACAGGCTCGGCTACTATCATAATTGACGGTATCGCGCTCGGCATGCAGTCAACAGCTATTCCTGTAATCATCATCGGTATATCAATTATCGTGAGCTTTTTCGCTTCGGGTGGCTCATCATCGTTTGCGCACGGTCTTTACGGTGTTGGTCTTTCCGCTGTCGGTATGCTTTCAACACTCGGCATAACTCTTGCAACAGATGCTTACGGTCCTGTTGCCGACAATGCCGGAGGTATCGCGGAAATGTCAGGTCTTCCTGAGGTTGTTCGCGAGAGAACAGACGCTCTTGATTCACTCGGAAACACCACCGCGGCTACAGGTAAGGGCTTCGCGATTGGTTCTGCCGCTCTTACAGCTCTTGCTCTTATCGTTTCATATACAGATAAGATTGAGGGACTTAATAAAGACATTCTTAACCTCAGTATCACAAATCCGGCTGTACTCATAGGTCTCTTTATCGGAGCGATGCTTCCGTTCCTGTTCAGCGCGATGACAATGAAGGCTGTAGGACGCGCAGCTCAGAAGATTGTTATTGAGGTAAGACGCCAGTTCAAAGAAATCAAGGGTCTCATGCAAGGTAAGGCAGAGGCTGACTATGAAAAGTGCGTTGATATATGCACAAAATCGTCACTCGCAGAGATGATACTTCCGGCTGCGCTCGGAATAATATCTCCGATCGTTGTCGGTCTTGTTCTCGGTGTAAACGGCGTTGTAGGTATGCTTGCAGGCGCACTTATATGCGGCTTCGTACTCGCAATCATGATGGCGAACTCCGGTGGTTCATGGGATAACGCTAAGAAGTACATCGAAGCGGGTAACTTCGGCGGCAAGGGCAGCGAAAACCATAAGGCTGCCGTTGTAGGCGATACTGTAGGTGACCCGTTCAAGGATACATCAGGTCCGTCAGTTAACATCCTTATAAAGCTGCTTTCAATGGTTTCAATCGTTTTTGCAGCTATCGTTGTTCAATACGGCGGTCTTGGCTTATTCTGATAATATCTTATAATTAAAGATGCAAAATATGGTGCCCGCAAAACGCGGGCACCATATTTTTTAAGCAGGAATGAACAGCTTAGTTCCTTTTGTTATTTTATTTTCTTCTATACTATTATACTTCACGATCTTATCCTGCGGTATGGCGTAGCGCTTTGCAATATCCCAAAGGCTGTCGCCCTCTCTTGCAAAGCAGATCACAATACCATGCTTTGCTTCTCTATCTGCACTTTCTATATCGGTTATATTTTGGAATTCAACCTTCTCAGTGAGCTTGCCGTCAATTGCAAGCAGGCAGCGCAGCTCGAGCTCTCCCGATGAATTGAGATTGTAGCTTACGTGCTTAACCTCAGCCTTTAGCTCGATATCTCCCTCACCTCCTGCATTCTCGCATTCAATCATATAGGAGAACGGGATATCCTTTTTTATACTGTAAACAGGATTCTCTGCATTGTTTGTAAGATACAGCACATATGCTTCAATTCTCCCCTCACATATCAGTCTGCTGTGCTGCAGCTCTGATTTTGTGATAACAGAATTCGTCATTACGTTATATATACCGCCCACCTCCGGCGCATTGGACGGAAAATCAATAATCTCGCGTATTGTATTCTGCGATATTGGTCTTTCCACTATATTATTTAACATAATCGTTTCCTTTTTACATTCCGTTCCTGAATACGGGATGAAGCAGTCTTCAAGAGTTTCAAGTTCTACTGGTTCACTGCCTCTTACCGACGCTGAAATGTCAATATCAATAGCAGCTATGCGCATATCACCATCGCTGTCCTTTTCAGCCTCAGTCATTACTCCGACCACATTATAATCAATATCGCAGATCGTGTCTTCACGCACGTTCTCAGCGTCAAGAACCTCTGTGAACGGCACCTCCGCCTCGATAAACTTTATTTCATTATCATCATCGGTATACAGAATACATATCCCGACGTTTCCCTTAACAATGATTTTACCTGTCACGGTTTTATGCTCGGTATCTGAGATTTTTACATCTGTCTTTAAAATCTCGCCTATAGAGCTTTGTCCCGAAGGTACTTCAAGTGTTTCCTTTAGTGTGAAAGTATGCTCTGAAATATCTGATACATTTTCAAAGGTCATAACAGCCATGCTGCATTCTGCCGTGTTCTCCTCTACGCCGGTACATATATCATGGTCCTCTGTGCGGCAAACCTCATAGTCGAGATGAATTATCGCGCGCAGACGTAGCTTTCGCGAATTAACAGCGCTGAATTCAACCCTCTCAACTGATGCGTCAGCAATAACTGTAGCATCCGGTGACGCTCCGTTAGCGTCAACAGTCTGCCTGAATTCCATCGAAGTTAATATGCTCTTAATGCGCTCATTTTCCTTATCCGGCACATATAATACCTTATATTCAGCTCTGCCGCTTATTACAAGCCTGCCGTTTTCTATGTACTTATCTGTTATATACGCGTCCGCGTCAACCTGAAGTATTTTCAGAATATCCGGCTTTATGTCAGGTACATTTACATCGCCTTCAGCCATAGCCTGAGTTGTCCCCTTGATTATCGTACTGCAAAGACGTACAGTTTCTTTTTTTAACTCCATCTTAGTCCTCCATTCCGCCGCCATGCGGCGCACAAATTCGTTTATTACAATATATGAAGTTATATTTTGTTTATGACAATAAAGCCTAAATGTTATAAGAGTGATTTTATCACAACTCTGCACTATACCGCATATTATAAGACAGAAAGGCGGTTGGTTCAAATGGGCAATAAATGTATGTGTATGCACGGCGCTTCGAAGGCTGTCGGACTTTCGCTGCTCACATTCAGCATAGGAGTTTTAGCAGGTCTCTTGTGTCCGCTGTATGTCCTTGCGATTGTCGAGCTTTTCGTCCTTGCGCTGTTAGGTTATCTGTGTCTGCTTAAATTTTAAGGTGAACAACTTGCTTGCAAGTTGTAGCATAGTGAACAATCTGCTTGCAGATTGTAGCATAGCAAAACGAAGTTTTGCGTAGCGTAGAAAAGGGGGTATATCTATGAAAATTGTAGTTAAACGCGTACCGAAGGGACTTTCAGGTATTATCAAGCTGATTTTCGGATTTTAATACATAACAAAACGACACAGCGCGCTGTGTCGTTTTGTTATTCAAATTTCCTCTATTATCGGAAGTATCATCGGATTACGCTTTGTTGATTCGTAAATATATCTTGCTACGCTTGACCTTACATTATTCTTCATCATGGTCCAGTCAACATTACGTCTTGCAAGGCAGTCCTCAACCGCGGCTGCCGCCTTATTCTTAACTTCATCAATCAGCTGTTCCGCCTCTCTTACATAAACGAAACCTCTTGAGATTACATCCGGTCTTGAGAACATTTCACGGTTATCATTATCAATTGTTATAACTATGATTATGAGGCCATCCTCCGCAAGATGCTTTCTGTCCCGAAGCACTATATTTCCTACATCTCCCACGCCAAGACCATCAACCAACACCTGACCTGAGGGAACTGTTCCGCTGATTTTAGCCGAATCCGCATCAATTTCAAGCACCGTTCCGTTGCTTAGTACAAAAGATCTTTCCTCCGGTACTCCCACCTGCGCTGCAAGATGCTTATGGAGCACAAGATGACGATGTTCTCCGTGAACAGGAATAAAGAACTTAGGCTTTGCGAGACCGAGCATAAGCTTCAGCTCCTCCTGACATGCGTGACCGGAAACATGGACGTCCATAAGTGACTTATATATAACCTCCGCTCCTATTTTAAACAGCTCATTAATGACTGTTGACACGGGCTTTTCATTTCCAGGAATAGGCGAAGCGGAAATAATTATAAGATCATCCTTCGTTATTTCAACCTTCCTATGGTCTGAGAATGCCATTCTTGTGAGTGCGCTCATAGGCTCACCCTGAGAGCCTGTTGTTATTATTACTACCTGATTCGGATTGTATTTCTTTATGCTGTCAATATTTATGAGTACACCCTCAGGAACCTTCATATATCCGAGCAGAATTGATATTTCAACAATATTCTCCATACTCCTGCCTGAAACCGCTACCTTGCGGCGGTTCTTTGCGGCAGCATCAATAATCTGCTGAACTCTATGAACATTTGAAGCAAAAGTTGCAACTATTATACGCTTATTGCAGCCCTTGAATATGCGGTCGAATGTATCGCCTACGCTTTTTTCACTCATTGCATAGCCCGCCCGCTCAACATTTGTCGAATCCGACATAAGCGCAAGAACTCCTTCATTTCCGAGCTGGCCTATACGCGCAAGATCTATCATTTCACCCACAATAGGCGTTGTGTCTATCTTCCAGTCACCGGTATGCAGAATAGTTCCGACCGGGGTTCGCAGCGCTATTGCCACAGAGTCGGCAATAGAATGATTTGTCGCTATAAACTCAACCGAAAAATACTTGCTCACCTCGACAATATCCCCCACTCGCGTACGCTTGAGCGAGACGCGCGATACAAGATTGTGCTCTTTGAGCTTGTGCTCAACAAGCCCGAGAGTGAGTCTTGTGCCGTAAACAGGCACATTTATTTCCTTAAGAAAATACGGCAATCCGCCGATATGGTCCTCATGACCATGGGTCAGAAAAATACCCTTTATTTTCTGGGCATTCTTAACAAGATATGTTATATCGTTAATTACCATATCCACGCCCGGCATATCGTTATCCGGGAATGCCATACCGCAGTCAATAATAACAATCTCGCTGCTATACTCGAAGGCAGTCAAATTTTTTCCGATCTCATCAAGACCGCCTATCGGTATAATTCTCAATTTTTTAGTTTTTGCCATTATAACCTCCTGTTTTAAGATTTCCGAACATAGTAATACATTTATATTATACCACAAACAGCAATAATTAGTCAAGGATTTTACCATAAAAAATCAACCCCTGCTAAGGGGTTGATTATTATTCATCTGTTTCCGGTTCTTCGGTTTCTTTTAAGAACTCATAATGCAGCGGCTCATTTTTGATTATTGCATATTCAAAATCATAATACTCATCAAATCTTTCAAAGTCTGATTTATTATGCCATACGCCGTCATAATCAAAATATCCCATTGGGTTGAACTGCTTCACTTCACTATGTATATCGTCAAGATACATCTGCATACGACTCTTAGGCAGCCCTGCGACCTCCATAATCTTGCTTGAAAGGAAGCATGGGCTCATCTCTATCCCCTGCTCCTCCTCTATGTCATAATTTGCCCATATCATAAACGGCACCTTATACCGTTTTGTCAGTGCTTCGTTATCGAGGTTATCAAGAGAAGTGCCGTAAAGCTCTTCGAAGAACTCACGCTCTATATTTGGCTGGTGATCTCCAAACATTACAACAACCGTCGGTTCATCATAGTTTTCAAGCTCACCAAGCAAATACGCCAAAGCGTCATCCGTATGCTTTATGCATGTAAGATATTGCTCCGCCTGCGGGTACGAGCCTTCCATGTCGGTTATATTCACCGATGCATTAAAATCTTTATAATCATATCCGCCGTGATTCTGCATGGTTACGTTGAATATGAAATCTCTTTGAGACTGATCCTCTTTATTGTAAAGGTAGGTAAGAAGCGTGTCGAAATCGCCTTTATCACTCACATATGCCCGAAGACGTTCTGCATGCTCGACGTAATTAAACATCGTTTCATAGCTTATAAACTCGTCAAAACCCATATAGTTATATACATTTGTACGATTCCATCCGTTCGCGTAATATGGATGGAAAGCTGTTGTTCTATATCCCATCGCCTTCATATGCGATGTGAGAGAGTACGGAATCGGATTAAAAATCATCTGAGCATACGGAATCGCATTTGCCCGCAAAAGTCCTGTGCTCATGCCTGTTAAGAACTCAAATTCCGTATTACAGGTGTTGCCGCCGAACACAGAAACAAGCAGTTCGCCTTTTATTGTGTTTTCGGAGAGCGAACTAAAGTAATCAATATATCCCTCATTTGTTGAAAAATCGCCTACAGCAGCAAGATCTGAAAAGCTTTCATTCATTATTACTATGACGTTAGGCTTGTCCTCCGGAATTTCGGTATCATTTTCATATGAGTCAAGTATTTCGTTCAGTTTGTTTGGATCGTATGTATCACTCTTTTTCAGTCCCATTTTCGCAGTATTTGCATAAAAACTGAATACCGAGCCGTAATTGAGATTTGCAAAATACTGATCAAAAACCGAAACATCATAGTTTGCAAGGTCTACCGTAGAGATAACAAAAACAGATATAAGCGCCATCACAACAGATGCCAGCCGGAGAATAAGTTTATTCCGTTTAAAGTTGAATTTTATCGGAAACTTAAACGCAAGCATCATCATTGCAATTGCCATAATTGTCGATGTGATCATTTGATGTTTCAGCTTGAAATGATATGAGCCCGCAACATTCATGGCAGTTTTGAATCCATATATATCTGTAGGGGTAAGCGATGTGCCTCTGAAAGAGTATATAATAAAGCTTATACAATTAAACGCGTACGAGACACTGAGCGCTGTAAGCGCAGAAACCCGCATGCTGCCCGAAATCAAAAGACCTATCGCTGCAAATATCGTGTAGAACGCTACATTTACAAGATAGATATATGGGGTCGAAAGAAACCCGTCGGAGAACAGGATCGATATGTTCATCGCGTTCATTATGGACAGAATATATGCAATAATACTGACTACCAAATAGGCTTTTTTGCCTAACTCAAATTTCAATGAGCCCAGCGCCGCTATAAGAAGGCAACAAAAACCGGTTATGCCAAGATATAAATGTCGCTGCCACACTTCTTTGGTTTTATCATATAATTGTATATTAATGAGAGTATAAACAATTAAGCCTATGGCCAAAGCCAAGGATATAATAATCTTCGGAAGTTTATTTTTCTTTATCATTTTATGACCATTATCTCCTCTCTTTTTTAACACAAATCCACAGTTTGAAATTATACCACAACGTTGTTCCTTTTTCAAGTCATTGTTTAATTTTTTTTGAGATATTGTAATATATTTTGTGATATTAACGAAAAATTTCATCCTCAATTCAGTTTCATCAACTATAAATTAACAAAAAATATCCACATTTTACCCAAAAAACCACCGGTATTTCATTGACAATTAGTTAAAAATATAATATAATAAGTTTAATAGTATTTAGAATAACGGAGGAAATTAAAATGTCAAAAACCTTTAAATTTTTAGCTTTTGACTTCGGCGCTTCATCAGGCCGTGCAATTCTTGCCAAATTTGACGGCGAAAAACTTGTGCTTGAGGAAAAGCACCGCTTCTCAAATGACCCTGTAACAATCAACGGAGACTTCCATTGGGACGTGCTCAGATTATTCTTTGAGATCAAGCAGGGTATCTTAAAATGCGCAAATTCAGGTGACCGCGACATTGACTGTATCGGTATCGACACATGGGCGGTTGATTACGGACTTCTTGACAAAAACGACAAGCTTCTCGGCAACCCCTATCACTATCGTGACACGAGAACCGAAGGAATGTATGACGAGGCGTTTAAGCTCGTTCCTAAAGAGGAAATCTTTAAGGAAACAGGTATTGCCTTTAACTGGTTTAACACTGTGTATCAGCTTCTCGCGGCAAAACTTGCCGATGATCCTACGCTTAAAGAGGCAAAAACACTTCTCATGATGCCCGATCTCTTTAACTTCTTCCTCACGGGCGTTAAGAAAACAGAATACACCAACGCTTCAACAACACAGATGTTTAATTCCGAGCGTTATGAATGGTCATACGATATGTTAAATAAGCTCGGTCTGCCGACAGATATTCTTACAGACATCGTATATCCCGGCGAGATCGTAGGAACAATAAAGCCTGAGCTTGCAGAGGAGCTTGGCATAGCCGAGGTTCCGGTCGTTGCTGTTGCATCGCACGATACAGGTTCAGCGGTTGCATCGGTTCCTGTTGTTGATAAAAAAGACTTTATATACATATCCTCAGGCACATGGTCACTCATGGGCGTAGAGCTTGACGCGCCTAACGTAACAGACGGCGCGATGCAGTACAACTTCACAAACGAGGGCGGCGTTAACAAGACGATCCGTTTCTTAAAGAATATTATGGGGCTGTGGCTTATCCAGGAAAGCCGTCGTCAATGGGACAGAGAAGGTACTCTTCTCTCCTTTGACGAGCTTGAGCAGTCAGCCCGTGCAGCAGAGCCGTTCGCAAGCCTTATCGACCCCGATTATCCCGCATTCCAGACTCCGGGCAATATGCCGAAGCGTATACGCGAATACTGCAAGATGACAGGTCAGAAGGTACCTGAGACAACGGGTGCGGTTATCCGCTGTATCGCTGAGAGTCTCGGTTTCCGATATCGCTATACAATCGAAGGCATGGAGGAAGTTACCGGTAACAAGTACAACGTTGTAAATATTGTAGGCGGTGGAATAAAAGATAAGATGATCTGCCAGTTCACAGCCAATGCTACAAAGCGCGTTGTAAATGCAGGACCGGTTGAAGCTACATCAATCGGCAATATCATTGTTCAGGGTATCGCAATGGGCGCGATAAAGGATCTCAACGAAGGACGCAAAATCGTGCGCAACAGCTTTGACATCGCCGAATATACCCCGCAGGACAGCGAGGCATGGGATGAAGCATACGCAAAGTGGAAAAATATTGTTGCATCAACTCAGAAATAAAATAAATATAAGAGAAACGCACTATGAAAAATGTAAAAAACTTCAAAGAGCTTGTAGAGCAATGCGCGGTTAAAAAACCAAACGATTTAGCTTTTACATGGCTTGATAACAAAGAAATAAAAGAAAAAACATATTCGGAATTTATAAGTGACATAAACGGACTTGGCACATATTTTTACTATAATGGCTTCAAGAAGGCAAGAATTGCCGTAATAGGCGAAAACAGCTATGAGTGGATCCTCACCTATTTCGCAACCGTTATCGGTGGAAATGTTATCGTGCCGGTCGACCGTGACTTAAAGGCGGACGCGATAGTTAACGTGCTCAAGGACAGCGGTGCGAAGCTTCTTGTCTATTCAGACGCTTATAAAGGCATCATAGAAGATGTCAGAAAGCGCGCAGGCGTTAAGGTTATAAACCGAAACAAGATCGAAGCGCTTATCGCAGAGGGAAACGCACTGCTTGCAAAGGGCAAGAATAAATATGTTTCAATTGAGACAGATGAGCATGAAATGTCTACTATTATATACACCTCAGGCACGACTGGTAAACCGAAGGGCGTTATGCTCTGTCAATACGGCATAATACAGTCGGCATACGCGGCTGCCGAGAATGTAAAGGTTAACGGACCGTCTATGCTCGTGCTGCCTATTCATCACACATACGGTTTTACAGCCGGAGTTATTGCAGTGTTCTTCTTCGAGGTGCCTATAATAATCAGCGGCAGTCTCAGAACATTTGTTAGCGATATGCAGCTTTTCCATCCTGAAAACATGTTCCTCGTGCCGATGTTTGTTGAGTCGATGTACAAGAAGGTCATGAAAACGGTTGAGGATAAGAAGCTTGGGGCAGCGTTCAAGGCGCTCAGAAAAACCTCAAACGCGCTCAGAAAGATCGGTATCGACGGAAGGAAAAAGATTTTCAAATCCGTCCACGAAGCGTTTGGCGGCAATCTAAAAATCGTCATCAGCGGCGGCGCGGCGCTTGATCCGCTCTACTGTAAATACTTTGACGAGTTCGGCATAACACTGCTTAACGGCTACGGAATCACCGAGTGCTCGCCGGTTGTCGCGGTAAACAGCAACAATGGCACAGACCCGAACAAGGTAGGAAGCATCGGAAAGGTGCTCAGCTGCAACGAGGTCAAGATCATTAACGAGGACGAGAACGGCAATGGCGAAATATGTGTTAAAGGCTCAAATGTAATGCTGGGCTATTACAATAATAAGCAAGCAACTGCAGAGGCGTTTGAGGGCGAATGGTTCAGGACAGGCGATCTCGGTTATCTCGACGAGGATAATTATTTGTATATGTCCGGTCGGCAGAAGAACCTCATAATTCTCGATAATGGCAAGAACATCTACCCAGAGGAGCTTGAAGAGCTTATTCTGCGTATCCCCGACGCGCTCGAAGCCGTTGTCTACAGTGAAAATGACGTTATAACAGCCGAAATATACACGGAAAATCCGTCCGGCGTTCAGCTCGCGATCCGTGAACTGAACAAGACACTCCCGATCTACAAAAATATTGTAGGTCTCAAATTCCGCACAACCGAATTTGAAAAGACCACAACTAAAAAAATCAAGCGTAATCTTGTTAAAGCATAAACTTGAATTTAATAAATAGGCGAGCGCTCGCGGAGCTATTTTCCGCGAGTGCTTTTTTATCTTTCGCGCTCTGCATAAAATTCTATATATTTTTCGTAAATTGCTGCTCTATAACTATTTACTTTGACTATTGACTTTTAATGGAAAAGATGTATAATATAGTATTTGGATTAATGTACACTTTTAGAACGAAGATTCAAGTATAGCAGGGAGTGAAAAAATTGAAGCTATTTAAAAGATTTTTGTCAGCAGCTATCGCTCTTGTGATGGCGATGTCGCTTATGCCGACACTTGCGCTGGCGGATGACGGGCCGATATTTAGCGGCGGTGACGGTACAGCAGACAATCCATATCAGATTTCAAACGTGAAGGATCTTACTGACCTTGCCGAGGCGGTAAACGGCGGTGAAACTTACTCAGGTAAACATTTTGAGTTAACGGATGATATCAATCTCGGTGGCGAGAGCATGCCATGGACGCCGATCGGACAGGACACAGAATCTAAACAAGATGACTTTCAAGGTTTCAAGTTTTCCGGGATCTTTGACGGTGCCAATCATAAGATAACCGGACTGTATATAAATTCACAAAAAGATTATCAGGGCTTATTTGGATATATCGAAAAAAATGGTATAATTCAGAATCTCAGCGTGGATGGCTCTGTTTCAGGTGAAAATTACGTCGGTGTAATTGTTGGATATAGTAGAGGTAAAATATTAAAATGTTATAATAGCGGAACTGTTTCAGGAATCAGGAACAGCAGCAATCTCGGCGGCATTGTAGGAATGAATGATGGCGGTACAATATCAGACTGCTATAACACAGGAAAGATCACAAGTTATGGAAACGCCGGCGGCATTGCAGGACAGAATAAACAAGGCATAATATCAAACTGCTATAACATCGGCGAACTTATAGGCGAAGGATATGCCGGTGGCATTGTAGGATGGAATCACACAGACAGCACAATATCAGACTGTCACAACGATGGTCCTGTTATAAGTAGAGAAAGATACAGTTATGCCGGGGGCATTGCTGGAAGTAATGCCTTAAACAGTGCAATATCGAACTGCTATAATACCGGAACTGTCGAAAGCAATAGTACTATCAGCTATGCCGGCGGTATTGCAGGAGATAATGGAGAGAAGTGCAAAATAGAAAACTGCTATAACAACGGTTCCGTTATCTGTACCACCTCTGATTACGGCTATGGCGGTGTCGGCGGTATTGCCGGGCAAAATTATAGTCCATTGGTATCAAACTGCTATAACACTGGAGCTATTTCCAGCAGCGGTGCAAGTGGTGCATTACTATATGTTGGAGGTATTGTGGGATATAATGCTGAGAATGAGCAATATGGCGCCACAACAACGAACTGCTATTATCTTGAAGGCACTGCTGACGGTGGGATAAATGGCGAGGATAATTTAGGGAAAGCAGAAGTGAGAGATGAAACCGCATTCGCTTCCGGTGAAGTGGCGTGGCTGCTGCAAAACAACGCCGATCCCGCTCAGTCCGGCTTAGTTTGGGGACAGCAGATTATAACAGGGCAGACAGACGATTATCCGATTTTTGCTTCCGAAGAGGCAGAAAGAGTATTTAAAATTGATTGCTCAACTCTTAATGATGTAATTCTTGCAACGAAATATACAAATACAGATGGTTCGATAGTATTACCGGATGAATCGGATTTACCGGAGACTCTGCAAGGCAATTTCAGTCATTGGACGTTCGACAAAAAGGACGCTGACAAGAATTTCACCAACGAAACGCAACTTAATAAGACACTTGCTCCCATTAAGGATAGTATGACCGTTTATGCGTTACCGAAGTTTGATGTGAAAATTGATGTTATTGCAGACCATGGAACCGGTAAATATGCAGATACTATAGCAACAGGCTTCTTAGCAGACATCACAACCTATGCGGAAACTGCATCGATATCAAAGCTTTTGTTTACTGTTACTGCAAACGAAAAAATAGCTGATACAGATACTTTTGAAAAAGATGTAAATATCAAGCCAGAAATAACTATTTCTCGTGGTGCCGGTATTATCATGGGCTTTGTTATAGACCAGATTTTTGATGAGGACGCTGACGTTACACTCAAGGTAGTAGAGTAAGACAGGAGGATAATAAATATGCAGAGAAATTTTGAGACTCCGATGATAAATATAGCGATTTTTGATCACAGCGACGCGATTATAACAGTCAGTGACGGCAGGCTTGCAAAAGATGTGGTCAGCGACCGACTGAGAGAAATGGCGAAAGCGAAAGCACAAGAAACAGTAGACATATTTGTATTCAACGAGGGTACATATAAATAAACAACGAGGATATCTGACTGATATCCTCGTTTTATCATTATTTCATTCAGGTATCCAGACCTCAGTTAAGCTGCCTTCAAATACTATTTTGCTGTCAGTGAATACCGCAAGCATGTCTTTCGTGACGTACATTATATCGTTTATGGCTATTGATTTATCCGAAAAATGGATATTTTCGCCGTGATAGGTTATAACATCGCTGTTTGTATAAATGTACGATTTACCGTCACGGTCCGATATCGCAAGCGCGTGCAGCTCAGTGTTATAATACGTTGTGTATCCGCAATGCTTGAGCAGATCATCTACAGGGACATACTCTTTTGAATTGTATATCACCGGCTCGCCGCTCAGATAATATATTTCATTATCAACATAATACATCGTGCTGCCGCCGACCAGTCTGAATGTATGACTTCGGCTTGCAAACAGCAAAACGAGTGCGAGTACAAGCCCTGCCGACGCGGCGATGGCAAGAACCAGAAAGGCAATCTTCCTTTCATGGCTTCTGTGCATGACCTTTTTCATTCGTATCTATCCCCCGAATCAAACTTTAAAGCAATGCCTCAATACTCTCCCATATCTCAGGGTACATCTTTTTAAGATTTATCGGTCTGAATTCTCCGTTACTTGTGAATCCGTGCTTTGTAACACCCTCGCTCATAAGCTTCATTTCCGGCAGCTTATACACCTCATACGCAAATTCAATTCTCGCTACAGTGAGCTTTGTTGCCTTACAAGTTACTAAAACCTCATCCTCATATCGCAGCCCGTAATGATACCGGCACTGTGTTTCAGTGAGAGGAAGCAATATGCCCATCTGCTCCATTTTTGAATAGGTAAGCCCCGATTTTTTTATCCAGTCAGTTCTC
Organism: Oscillospiraceae bacterium; assembly: GCA_022509005.1. Lineage (GTDB taxonomy): Bacteria > Bacillota > Clostridia > UBA1381 > UBA1381 > Ornithomonoglobus. The sequence continues at coordinate 39,503 of JAFLUC010000006.1, forward strand.
GCCTGCTCAAACCACGGATAATATCGTGAATGATGTACAACTCCCATCATATCCGTTTCAGCATAGCGAACTGTAAGCCTTGTTTCACTTATATACGGCATCACATAAATCTCCGTTTCGATTAGTTATTATCCTTTGTTCCTGCATAAACTATTCCGCTTGCAGCGTCAACAGTTACCATTGTTCCTGATTTCAGTATTTTCGTAGCTCCTGCCGCTCCGACAATAATTGGGATATCAAGTGCCATTGCAAGGATCTTAAGCTCATCTATGTTATCAGCGGACTCAACCACAATACCGCTTGCGTTTCTGAGTACGACAATCATCTCGGTTGTAACTCTGTCAATTACAACAAGATCGCCGTCATTGAACGCCGAGAACAGCTCCGCGCGGCCTCTTGCAACAAGCACATGACCTCTTGCTTCAACAGCTGTAAGACCTGTACCCTTTACAAGAATATGTCCTACAAGCTGAACCTTCATTATATTAGTTGTACCTGCGACTCCGAGCGGTACTCCGCCTGTGATTACAACAAGATCACCGTTCTTTACAAGACTCAGCTTCTCTGCATCGTCAACAGCCTTATCAAACAACTCATCCGAGTTTGCGCATACGCTTGAAGCTACCGGTATAACACCCCATGAGAGATTGAGCTGACGTCTCGCCTTTTCGCTGATTGTCGGCGCAATAATAGGACAGTCTGGACGGAAACGTGAAATCTGTCTCGCTGTGCCGCCTGAGTATGTAAGAGCGATGATTGCCGCCGCTTTAAGATCGTGGGCTGTTGTGCAGGTCGCATGAGAAATCGCGTTTGTTACATCAAAACCACTTGTAAAGTCCCTGTTCTTCAGACGTTGTATATAGTCTATATCGCGCTCTGTCTGCTCCGCAATAGACGCCATTGTCTTTACCGCCTCAATTGGATACTTGCCCATTGCAGTCTCGCCTGAGAGCATGATCGCCGATGTGCCGTCATATATAGCGTTTGCAACGTCCGATACCTCTGCACGCGTCGGTCGCGGATTGCGTATCATTGAATCAAGCATCTGAGTAGCTGTTATAACACGCTTACCGGTTCTATATGTCTTTTTGATGAGCTTCTTCTGGATAACAGGAAGTTCCTGCATATCTATTTCAACACCCATATCGCCGCGGGCTACCATTATGCCGTCTGCGATATAGAGAATTTCGTCTATGTTATCTACACCCTGCTTGTTCTCGATTTTTGCAATAATATTGATATCGCGTCCGCCGTTTCTTTCAAGAAGCTGCTTGATTTCAAGAACATCTTCCGCTGTGCGGCAGAATGAAGCTGCGATAAAATCGAAATCCTGCTCGATGCCGAAAAGAATATCCGATTTGTCTTTTTCGCTCATATACGGCATTGAAAGCTCAACATTCGGAACATTGACACCCTTGTTATCGGAGATTGTACCGCCGTTATTAACGATACAAACAATTTTATCATTCTTTACAGATGTGACCGCAAGCTCAATAAGGCCGTCATCTATAAGAATACGCGTACCTACCGCTACATCATCCGTAAGGTCTGAATATGTTATTGAAACCTGATTCTCATCGCCTTCGACATCGCCTGTGCAGAGCGTGAATGTCTGCCCCTCCTTGAGAGTGACCTTGCCGTCCTTGAACTTTTTCAGTCTTATTTCCGGTCCTTTTGTGTCCAGAAGGATTGCAACAGGAAGATTAAGTTCTTTTCTGACTTTCTTTATCTTATCAACCATAATCTTCGCGGCCTCATGCGTGCCGTGCGAAAAGTTGATTCTTGCAACGTCCATGCCTGCGAGCATAAGTTCACGGAGCATAGACTCGTCACTCGTAGCAGGACCGATCGTACATACGATTTTGGTTTTTCTCATAATCCTTCTCTCCTTTATTATTTATTAAATTATGTTGAAAGCTTCTTTGCAAGCTCTATTAACTCCGCCGGAATCTGCTTTGTCATTTCAAGACCTTCGTTTATATCAACGTCTGTGATTCTGCCGTTTTGTGTACACACTATTCTGTTCGCCTTGCCTTCAATGAGCAGCTCAACGCATTTAGCACCCATACGGCTTGCCATAACTCTATCTTGTACCGTTGGCGAACCCCCTCGCTGAACATGACCGAGGATAGTAGCTCTTGACTCTATTCCTGTTGCAGCCTCTATCTTCTGAGCCATCTCAATAACGCCTCCGACACCCTCTGCAACAACAACGATAGCGTGCTTCTTGCCTCTCTGTTTAGCTTCAAGTATCGGACGAAGCACGTCCTCATCAAAATCATTTTTCTTCTCCGGGATGAGAATTACATCGGCACCGCAGGCAATACCCGCTTCAAGCGCTATATATCCGGCAGCGCGTCCCATTACCTCAATTACCGAGCAGCGCTCATGTGATGAAGCAGTATCTCTTATTTTATCTACCGCGTCCTTAACGGTATTAAGACATGTGTCATAGCCTACAGTATATTCTGAACAGCTTATATCGTTATCAATCGTGCCCGGCATTGCAACCGTCGGCAGTCCGGCATTTGAAAGATCACGCGCGCCTCTGAACGATCCGTCGCCGCCGATTACAATAAGTCCGTCAAGACCGAATACTCTTGCAATCTGAATCGCGCGGTTTACGCCTGCCGGCTCTTTGAACTCTAGACAGCGTGCAGTCATAAGACGCGTACCGCCCCTTTGCAGAACATCAGACACCGCTCTCGGCGACATTTCTTCAATCTCACCGTTTATAAGACCGTTATATCCTCTCTTTACTCCGCAAACCTTTAAACCGTAGTATGCTCCTGTTCTTACAACAGCTCTGATTGCCGCGTTCATGCCCGGAGCATCGCCGCCGCTTGTAAGTACACCTATTGTTCGTATATTTCTGTTTTCCATATTTAAAAGCCTCCCAGCTGTGAATTTACTTGATTATTTACTTTTCATCTCTGTCTCAAAAATAATCTCCTGCGCCATTTCAAGCTCGGTCTTAGGCACAAGTATCTCATAGCTCGTACCGTCGCCGAAATCATCCTCACTTGATACTTTAAGCATTGTGAGAATCTTTTTTTCACCGAGAACCTCAAGCATTTTATCAACCTTCGGTTTATTCTGTGATACAAAAACAACTGTCCACATAATTCGCTCCTTCTATAATATAACATTTTATAAAAAATTTCAAGCGTTATTTGCTATCATTTTATCAAATTTTAACATACTATATTTGTGTAATTTGACACAATTATACCAAATTATACAAAAAACTTATTTTATAATAACATTTTCCTCACCGAATTCATATTTAAGTTCACGTATTGCAGACGCTGTGCCGTTAAAATACAAATCTCGCGGCACTCCGGCAACCTTTCTTGTGTCGCTGAAGAATATTCTTACCTCCGTGTCGCCTTTAAACGGTGAAAGCGCACCCTTGATCCGATTAAATAGTTCAGGTGTATTCTTATCGACACGTATGAACAAAACCGGAGGCTTTGCCTCTGAATTCGGTGTCTTAACTCCCGCTCCGTTATACTTGCTGCCATTATCTCGCGGTTTACGTGATATGTTCTGAAGGTTATGCGGATTACTCAACCCCGTTTCCAGCGGCTCGGCAAAATTCAAGAGCAGCTTAGGCTCCTCATCCTCACGCAGACTAAGATTTCCGCCTATAAGAACCTTCTCGCCCTCTCTTAAAATTCCCGAATACCGTTCGAGTATTTTAGGGAATACAATACATTCCATGGAACTGTTCGCATCCTCTATCGTCAGGAATGCCATCTGTGTTTTATTTTTCGTTGTCTTATTCTTACGCTTTTCTATTATGCATCCGATAAGAACACTGTCACCGTCGTTAAGTCCGTTTCCGCTGTTCACATACATTCCGTCCTCGGTTTTTATAACGCTCTCATTGAGTTTCAGGATATTATTTGCGGTGATGGCTTTGAGTCTCTCTGTATATTCCTCCATAGGGTGTCCTGAAAAATACATTCCTATTGACTGCTTTTCAAGCCGCAAAAGCTCACTCTTAGGGAATTCCGGAACATCAGGAAGATCAACCTCGGTTATCTCCTCAATATCGTCAAAGAGTGATATCTGCCCGGCGATATTGCTATGCATTCTGTCCGACGCGTTCTGTAATGTATCCTCATAAACGCGCATAAGCTGCGAACGTTTAATCCCGAGCGAATCGAACGCGCCGCTGTATATAAGCCCCTCTACGGCCCGCTTATTCATCTCTGCCCCTGTCATTCTTTCAACAAAATCCGAAAAGCTCTTATAATAGCCGTTTTCATCGCGCTCCTTTACCAAAAGCTGCGCAAATCCCTTTCCGACATTCTTTATTGCCAAAAGTCCGAAACGAATTTTGCCATCCTCAACAGTGAAATCAAGCCTGCTCTTATTCACATCAGGAGGAAGACGGTCAATACCCATCTCCTTGCAGTTTGCGATATAATGATTGATTTTGTCAGTCTCATCTATAGTGGAAATCAGCGCCGCCATGTACTCAACAGGATAGAATGTTTTAAGATATGCCGTCTGGAAGCACACAAACGCGTATGCCGCCGCGTGAGACTTGTTAAATCCATAATTCGCGAAATCGTTTATCTCGTCAAATATCGCAATTGCGGTTTTTTCGTCAATCCCCATATTGATACAGCCGGGAATACCTTCCTCATCATTACCGTATATGAAGTTCTGACGCTCAATTTTCATCTGCGCCGCCTTCTTCTTAGAAATGGTGCGGCGCATGCTGTCAGCCTTACCCAGCGAATATCCCGCAAGCGAGCGTACAATTTCAATAATCTGCTCCTGATAGACCATGCAGCCGTATGTTACGTTAAGTATCGGCTCAAGTTTCGGATGCTTATATGTCACATCCTCAGGATGCTTTTTGTTGTGGATATATCTGGGTATCTGCTCCATAGGCCCGGGACGGTACAATGCTATTCCGGCTATGACATCTTCGAGATTATCCGGATGAAGTTCGACCATAAATGACTGCATTCCCGCGCTTTCAAGCTGGAACACACCGTCATCATTACCTGAAGCGATAAGTTCAAATACCTCTTTTTTATTATAGTCTATTTTATCAATATCAATGTCAATTCCGCGCGTTTCCTTTATGATTTTAAGCGCGTTATCTATTACAGTCAGGTTTCTTAGTCCTAGAAAGTCCATTTTTAGAAGTCCCAGACTTTCAACCGTGTCTTTGGGGAATTGAGTTGTAATGAAATTATCCTCGTTCAGAGTAAGCGGAACATAGCTCACGATCGGCGCTCCGGTGATAACAACGCCCGCAGCATGAGTTCCCGCCTGACGCGGCAAACCCTCAATCGCCCTTGATGTATCAATAAGCTGCTTAATCTGCGCGTCACTGTCATAGAGAGCTTTAAGCTCACGCGACGTTTCAAGCGCGCTGTCGATCGTTGTACCGAGATCTCGCGGCACAAGCTTTGATATTCTGTCAACATCGCCATACGGCATTCCTAGCACTCTGCCTACGTCACGTATTGCCTGCTTCGCCTTGAGCGTCCCGTAAGTCACGATCTGCGCAACGTTATCCGATCCGTATTTTTCCACGACATATTTTATTACCTTCTGCCGTCCCTCCGGCGCGAAGTCTATATCTATATCCGGCATGCTAACGCGCTCAGGATTAAGAAATCTCTCGAAAATAAGGCTGTATTTTATCGGGTCAATGCTTGTTATGCCAAGCGTGTATGACACAAGACTTCCCGCCGCGCTGCCGCGCCCCGGTCCCACAGGGACATCGTGAGTTTTCGCGAAATTAATAAAGTCTTGCACTATAAGGAAATAGTCGGTAAATCCCATGCTTTGAATAACGCCCAGCTCATAGTCAAGCCGCGCCTTAAGCTCATCCGATACATCATCTCCATAGCGTTCCTGTAACCCTTTATAGCACAGCTCACTGAGATATCCAAATGCGTCCTTGCCGTTTGGAACATCAAATTTCGGAAGATGACGTGTATTAAAATCAAAATCAACGTTACAACGCTCTGCAATTCGCGCCGTATTATCTATCGCCTCCGGAACATACGAAAAAAGCTCCCGCATTTGTTCCTCGCTCTTTACGTAGAACTCATTCGTTTCAAACTGCATTCTGTCCGTTTCGTCAATAGTCTTTTTCATTGCGATGCACATTAAGACATCCTGATAGAATGCGTCCTCTTTGGCAAGATAATGAATATCATTCGTTGCGACAAGACCCGCACCGATTTCCTTTGCAAGCTTAATGAGCTCAGGGATTATCTGCTTCTGCTCCGCAAGGCCATGATCCTGAAGCTCTATGAAATAATTGTCTTTTCCAAAAATGCTCTGATATTCAAGCGCTGCAATCTTTGCCGCCTCATATTCGCCGTTTAAAAGCAGCCGCGGTACCTCGCCCGCAACGCACGCGCTGAGCGCTATTATACCCTCGCTATGCTCGCGCAGAAGTTCTTTATCTATACGCGGTCGGTAATAATAGCCCTCAATACAGCCCATACTGACAAGATATATCAGATTCTTATAGCCTGTTTCGTTTTCCGCAAGCAAAATAAGATGTGAATATTTATTATCCACACCGTACACTCTTCCGAACCGCGAGCCGGGCGCAACATAAACCTCGCAGCCGATTACCGGCTTTATTCCGTTTGACTTACATTCACGGTAGAAGTCAATAACACCATACATAAACCCGTGATCTGTGATTGCGCAGCAGTCCATACCAAGCTCCTTGACGCGCGCTACAAGCTTCTTTATACTTGCCTCTCCGTCAAGCAGGCTGTATTCCGTATGTGTATGAAGATGACAGAAGGTCATGTCCTACGCCTCTCTTTCTCTGTTAACGAATCGGCGTATTCTATGATCCTCTTCAAACGATGGTTCACGCCTGATTTTCCTATTTCCTGTTTTGTCATTTTACCCAGCGCCTCTATGCTGACGTCCGGATATTTTATCCTCAGCTCGCCGATTTCACGCAGCACCTCAGGCATAGCCGACCATTTCCGCGCCGCTTTTATCCGTCTTATAGCCGTGATCTGCTTCGCGCTCGCTGCCGCCTGCTTGTTAAGATTCGCACTGTCGCAGTTGACACGGCGCTGAGCGGAGCTTTTAAGCTCCTTTTCAATCTGTATCGACATTATTTCAAGCCCCGCCCTGCCGCCTGTCATATAACCTATGAGATCGGCAATCTGCGAGCTTTCTTTTATATATATAACATTTTTATTCTTTCTTTGCGTAATCTTTGGACAGAATTCATATTCCTTTAAAACACTCATCAGGAATTCCGCTTCCTTATCTGATTTCGTTGCAAACTCCAAGTGGTAATCCTTTTCGGGATTACTCACCGAGCCTGAGCTTAAAAACGCCCCGCGTATGTATGCTGTTTTACAGCATTCGTTTATAACATCCTCGTCTGAGAGTGCATCCCGAAGCCTTGCAGCCCCGTGAATAATGCCTTTGCTTCCATTAAACTCCTGCACTGTGCCAAACTCATCGAAAAGCGCGTTCCCTATCCTTGCTCCTGCCCTCTCGGATGGAAGGCTGTATTTTACACAGTCTTGTGAAAGCTTATCAGGAAACACGAAAAAGCCCGCAAGCTCCGCTCTCATGCAGCCCGGGCATTGGTATTCTGTTTTGCATATAATATCCTTTATATCAGACGAAAATGACATTCTCTTATCTCCCGAGTTTCATTATTGCCCTGGAAAGACGGCTGAAATTATGCCGTACCTGACCATCTTTTACGAGGAACAGATTACCATGCAGAACGTTTACGCGTCTCTCAAGCTTTTCTATATCAGGCGCAACCGGCACCGCGCCCTGAAGCGCGTATGTTTCCTTTACGCTCTCCGGAATCGGCGCGTCGTTTACAATCATATAATCTACAATACCGCTAGCACTGTGCCGCTCAAGAGCGTCAAGGTGCTGCGAAGCGCTATAGCCGTCAGTTTCGCCCGGCTGCGTCATTATGTTGCATACATAGATCTTTTTTGCCCTACTTTCTCTTATAATATCTGTAATACCACTGACAAGCAGATTCGGTATAACGCTCGTATAAAGGCTTCCTGGGCCAAGAACGATAATATCCGCATCGCTGATCGCACGAACCGCGCTTTTAACAGGCTTCGCGTCCTCAGGATCTATAAAAACCTTTTTTATTCCATATTCCGTATTCGTTCTTTTTCCTATATTTGACTCACCATTTACGATCATTCCGTTTTCAAGCAGAGCACTAAGCACAATCGAATCATTTGACACAGGCACAACATTTGCCGAAACCCCCACAAGGCGGCAAAATTTCTTAACAGCCTCATCAAAATTCTCCGACATATCGTTTATCGCCGCAAGAAATATATTTCCAAGCGTGTGTCCATTAAACACTCCATCAGCAAACCGATAGTTCAAAAGCTCCTCATACATCGGTTCAACATCCGTAAGAGCAGCAACACAGTTACGGATATCACCAGGAGGAAGCATACCCATGTCCGAGCGCAAAATCCCTGAGGATCCGCCGTCATCCGCAACGGAAACGATAGCTGTAATCTTATTTGTATGAAGCTTCAAACCCTTCAGCATCGTTGACAGCCCCGTACCGCCGCCTATCGCCGCAATTTTTAAGTCCATACAAAGACCTCCTATTCGTGTGAGGCGTATATGGCTATATCACGGTGCACCGTAGAAGCACTGTAGCCTTTATCCGTAAGATACTCCGCGAGCATATTAGCAAATGTAACGCTTCTGTGATGTCCTCCCGTGCAGCCGATAGCAATTGTAAGCGAGCCTCTGCCCTCCTCTATATACAGAGGAATGAGCATCTCGATCATATCCTTTAGTCTATCAAAAAAGCTTCCCGCCTCCGCTGAACTCATAACATAATCGCGAACCTCTTTATCATTACCGGTTTTTCTTTTCAGCTCCGGTATATAGAACGGGTTCGGAAAACAGCGTACATCAAAAACAAGATCGGAATCAACAGGGATTCCGTGCTTAAATCCAAAGGATTCAACCTTTATATCAAAAATCCTGTTAACCTCAGACATATTATATATCTCCATTAGTCTGTCACGGAGCATATTACTTTTTAAGCTTGAGGTATCTATAACATCATCAGCCTCATCCTTGAGCTTTGCGAGCATACGCCGCTCCTCCCGGATCGATGCAAGCAGACCTTGTTTATTATTCAGCGGATGCATACGTCTTGTTTCCTTATAGCGGCGGACAAGCGTATTATCATCAGCGTCAAGAAATATCATTTTAACACTGCGTGTTTCTCTGAGCCTATCCACCTGATCTAAAAGCTCATTTATCATATCACCTACACGTATATCTATTACAAGAGCTATACTCCTGAATTTGTCCTTAACCGAGTCCGACATTCCAGCAAGCATAGGGATAAGCGCCGGGGGCATATTATCTATACAAAAATATCCTATATCCTCAAAGAAATGAATTGCCATTGTCTTTCCCGAACCGGACATTCCTGTTAAAATTGTAAATTCCATATTAATCTCCTACGAGTCTTACCTCAGGCTCTAAATCTACACCAAATTTTTCCTTAACCGTTTTTTGTACATACTCTATTAAATCAAGCACATTCTTTGCCGTTGCGCCGCCCTTATTTATAATAAATCCGGCATGCTTTTCGCTTACTTGTGCGCCGCCTATAGAATAACCCATAAGTCCCGCATCCTGTATAAGCTTTCCGGCAAAATACCCGTCCGGACGTTTAAACGTACTGCCCGCCGACGGCATATTAAGCGGCTGCTTATCAGATCTTCGCTTATTATAATCAGCCATTGCTCTCCGTATCTCAGATTCATCGCCTTTTTCAAGCTCCAGTACCGCCGATAAGATGTATTTTCCGCCGCCGGAAAATACACTTTTCCTATATCCGAAGGCACACTCGGAATTATATATTGTTTTTATATTTCCTTCATCATCAATATAGGTAACGCTCTTTATTATATCCTTAAGCTCCCCGCCATACGCTCCGGCGTTCATAAATATTCCGCCACCGAGCGTTCCTGGAATTCCCGAAAGTGGTTCAAAACCCGTGAGCTCCGCTTTTAAAACTGCTGAGGCAAGCTTTGACATTAAAATCCCCGCCTGTGCTTTTACGATTGTGCCGGTTATTTCATATTCGCTCATATTCTGGGCAATCTGAATTACAAGTCCTCTTATTCCGTTATCGCTTACAAGCATGTTTGAACCGTTGCCTACAATCATAAACGGCACATTCTGCAACTTTGCCTCTTTAATAAGAGCAGCAAGCTCCTTTTCAGCCGAAACGCTTATAAAAACATCCGCCGGACCGCCTATACGGAAGCTGGTATGCTTTGACATCGGCTCTTTTACTAAAAGCTGCGGTGATATTTCCTTGAATTTTTCAATTACCATATAAGTCCCCTTCTACGCTACGCAAAACTTCGTTTTGCTATGCTACAACTTGCAAGCAAGTTGTT